>JAQBNQ010000471.1 GCA_028288545.1 Bacteroidota bacterium | reverse complement strand
ATTTCCTGCAACATGGTAAATGCAAAAACATCATGAGGCAAGCCCTTAAAAGCGTCATTTGATCTCATTGTGGTGTACATGTGCAATTTACAGTGCCGAATAAAAAACTGCATTGTACAAGTGCAAGGGATCTCATCATGTGCTTCATTTATATCTTGCCCGTCGAATAATTGTATTACTGCCTTACGTGAAAATGGCTTTTCCTTTAATAACGCTATTACATTTGCAATTTGGTTGATCTCGCCACGCAAATTAAAAAGGCGGGGGCCGTAGCCGCCATAAATCGTCAAGCCGTCTTCAGACTCGTCAGCATAATCGGGAATGTAATGTTTAATAAACTCCAGACTGTTATTTTTGGATAAGTACCAAAGCAATTCTCCGATGGCACTAAATGCCTTTCCTTTTGTTTCTGTTCTGCTTAATCTGGCTAACGGGTTTTTAAGATTTAATGATGCGCCAATGATCTCACTTGATATTCCTCTTGTAGGAGTTACATCGAAAGGACGGCTTAATAAGTCCTCGAAAACGTCATTCATCAAATCATCTAATGTATCGTAGGAATTAGAATGTAGTTTTGGCATTGGATAAGGTTTATTTAGGAAATATAGGAAAAATAAGTATGTTTTATTTAAAATAATGCAACATTTTTATTATAAATAAGCCTTTTCATTACTACATATATTTCCCGTGGCTATAATTAGAATTTAAATCAGCATTTAGAAAATTTCAAAATGTCCACCTATTACTAAATAAAATATTAAAATAATCATTAAAGAGACTGGCCAAAAGGGTGTCCATTGTAACCGATCATGCGGCTAGTCTTTTCTAACATATAACGTAAACACCTATTTTTGAATAAATCCAGTACCTATGAGCGTAACATATTTTAAGCCACGCGACCGTTTTGACTTTGCGCCGGACACTTTGGACTTAGGCAATCCTTTAAGCTGGGACAGAGCGCAGTTTTTAAAGCACTTTTTTAAAAGAATATTTGCCATAAATGTTGATCGTGTTGAAGAATTTTACCAACAACACCTGGCTTATTATCTTGCAAATCATCCTAATGGCACAGAAGAAATCTTCTTTAAATATTTCTGGTCACTAATCGAAAGGCAGCTAAATGTATTATTGGGTAAGGATGTCTACGACAAGAATCATTTGCGTAATGAGCGTGAAATAGCACGACTTCAAAAATTCACTGAAATGCTTATTTCACTTGACCGTTGGAATTTTCATAAATCCAATGATGCGGTAATAGCGAAACAGGATTCTGAAATCCATGTACTCAAACAACAAATACTTCAGCTAAAAGCAGAATTGAAAAAAGCAACATCACTGGAACCAGAAGGCTATATCAATGTCGCCGATGGCTACCGTAATACTGTATTAGATCTGTATTTGCAGATGCAGGAACTTAAAACATCTGGAGGCAAAGAATTAATGTTTTCACAAACACAAAGCGTTTGGACTAAGATGATCTGTAAATATTTCCGTGAGGGGGATCGGGAGATTAAATTTGAGACCATACGACGATATTTCCCCGGTGATAAGAGAGTACCGGGAGAAAAGCATGCAGATATTCCGGCAAAATCAAAGCTATTCCAGATTAACGCTGTAAAAAAGTGGAACTGATTTTTCTATCACCAGCCATTACCGGAATTTCTTTGCCTGTATAGTATCAATTTGGTAATGAGTGTTTTATAAACAAATCTAACCGGCCTTAAACTACTCCATTTTAACCACGCAGTTTTGCGTGGTCAAGAAATCCAACTTGTATAGCACACATTTGTCCCAAAACAAATGCTATGCAGATCATTAACGACGAAGCCCTTAGCCTATGCATACGGGATGCTGTAAGGGCAGAACTACAAGAACACTTTAAAACAGGCGGTAGCCAGCCGCCAAATTCAGAAAAACTATTATCCAAGCAGGAGCTTGCCGTCGAACTCGGCGTGTCACTGGTAACGCTTACGGACTGGATGAAAAAGGGCTTACCCTATTTGCGCCTGCATAAACGGGTGTACTTCAAAAAAAGTGAGGTACTCAATGCCATGCAACAAACTATCAAAGACTAAAAGGAGGATGACAGATGAATGTGGAATTTATCACAAGAGAGGATTTAAGACGATTGGAGGATTTATTAAATGAAATCAAACAGATCGTTCAGCCAGGGCAGAGCCAGCCTAAAAAATGGCTAAAGAGTAGCGAGGTGAGGAAGATGCTGAATATATCACCAGGCACCTTGCAAAACTTACGGATCAACGGCACATTGCGCTTTACTAAAATGGGTAGCATCATGTACTACAAATTAGAGGACATCAACAAGGTTTTGGAAGAGAACGGACAATGATTACCTCAAAAGAATTAACGGGCTACAGTAACCTTGTTAAGCGCATGGGAACTGATAAACGGGTACTGGCAACACATGTTAGCCTGTTCACGGCTTTATTTATTTTTTGGCAGCGGGATGGCTTTGTTAGCCCGTTTGCTATCACCCGAAAGACGGTAATGGCGTTTTCAAAAATTGCATCCATTGCCACTTATCACAAGTGCATCAAGGAACTGGATGAGTACGGTTATATCCGTTATCAGCCATCTTTTCACCCTGCAAAAGGCAGCCTGATTTATTGGTCTGATAACTTAAATGCCACGGGCTTTTAAGTGGTTTGAGATAGGTAGTTATACCGTCTATTCCCGCTTGCGGGGATAGCGATTTTTTATCCGCTTGTAAGGAGCAAGTTTGTGTTTTTGTTGCCACAAAAACATCCCGAATGCCTTCGGCACCGGGCAAACTTGCCTTTTGCGCCCGATGGTTGCAAAAGGGAAAGAGTAAAGAAATTTCAGGTAGTTGATAATGGGGGCGGTAGTAAAAACAAATAGTAAGCGATCGGTAAATCATCCTAAAAACAAGGGCGGTGCGCCTAGGAAAAAAGTAAAACGGGAGTTGATTATCCGCATTAGAATGACGGCTACTGAACGATTTCAGATCGACGCTAAAGCAAAAGGAGCAGGAATGCGGCCGAGCGCCTGGATAAGAACATCTGCTAAAAGCGCGAAGGTAGTTCCGCGCTTAACCGCCGAGGAGCGGCGCATCCTTTGGATGCTTGCCGGGTTGGCCAATAATCTGAACCAGTTAACCAAACTAGCTCACCAGCTTGGGCTGTTATCGGTAGTTCGTGATTGCGATAAACTATTAAAAGAGATAGATATTGTTTTAAAAAACTTGAACAACAATGATCGGGAAAGTGATAACAGGTAAAAGCTTTGGCGGATGTATCCGCTATGTGGTGCAAAAACATGATGCACTAATACTGGATGCAGCAGGCGTTAGAATGCAGCAGGTCAACCAGATTATTAATGATTTCAACCTGCAACGAAAGTACAACCCGAATTTGGGAAAGGCAGTTGGCCACATTGCTTTGAGTTGGAGTGTAAATGATGCAGCTAAGTTGAACGATGAAGTAATGGTAACGTTGGCAAAAGAGTATCTGCAAAAAATGAAGATTCAGGACACACAATATTTAATTGTCAAACATCGCGATAAAGATCATCCGCATCTGCACATCGTTTATAATCGGGTAAACAACGAAGGCAAAACCATTTCGGATAATTTCCAAAAGCAACGAAATGTAAAAGTAAGCAGGGATATAACGCTGAGCCATGGCTTATACCTATCACCGGGGAAAGAGCAGGTTAACCGTCAGCAGCTAAAAGGTCAGGATAGAATTAAATATGAATTGTTCGACGCCATCAGGTCTGTCAGCAAAAAAGTAAAAAGCATTAATGAACTAAAGCAGGCATTGGCTAAGCAAGGTATTGTTAGCCATTTGAAATACAAAAGCGGCAGCGACGAGGTGCAGGGTATCAGTTTCAGTAAGGGAGAATGCAAATTCAAAGGGTCTGAGATAGATCGCAGTTTGAGTTATACAAAATTGAGCCAGGCAATAGCACAGCAGCAGATTAAACCTGAAAGGATTTTAGCGGAACAGTTGCGGGAAGCCATCAAAAACCAGGAACAGGATAAGAGCATTCCGAAAAAACAGGAGCCGGTTACTTATCTGAAGCCGGAACCGGAAACGCATTATCTAAAGAAGGCATTATCGGTAAGCACGGAGCTATTTGGAGGGTTGCTTGCAAACATGCCGGAGGAAGACGACGTACCGGTTAGGAAAAGAAAAAAGAAACAGAAGCATGAACAAGACAGAGGAATATCAAGATGACAGAACTAAATGAACTTTCCGGGCGAATGAATTCGAATGAGGAGATCATCGACAACCTTATAAAGAAGACAACTGAATTGGAGAAACAGGTCATGAAAATACCTGAAGTGAATATCCCGGATTACTCCGCCACGCTCGATACAATTATTAAAGAACTAGCGAATATCAAAGGGGATAACAGGTCAGATCAATTGAGTTTGTTAAATGCAATCTATGGGAAACTAGTCAGGCTGCCAAAGTCGGCTACCAGGCAATTTCGATTTTTATTGTTTCCTGATA
>JAQBNQ010000467.1 GCA_028288545.1 Bacteroidota bacterium | reverse complement strand
TTGTGCCAGTGCTTTTCTCATGCAAACGCCAAGAGCAATGGCCATATCGGGCGGTACCAGTTTCAAAAGATTAAAGTTCAAGCCATCTTCCGGAAATTTGAGATAGCGCTTATAGTTACCGATGGCTTGCTTTACTTCAAATTCCGTAGTGGTTAAAATACCGGTAAACCGCTCATCATCCAATAAAACATTTTTGAATATCTCCGGTATATCGTTAATTGCATTCTTTGCTTTTGAAGCGGCTGTCGCTTGCAAGGCCATCTTTTTATCAAAGGGTGCCAAAAATATGTCGCTATCTACTACCGGAGATTTATTGATGCAACGGAACAACTTCCATTTGCGGTCAACCTCCTTCATCACATCTTTTATCTTTCCAATGTTTTCACTTGGTCCCAACATTAAAAAGCCATCAAGATTAAGAGCAAAATGAAATTTCTGCATCACCTTATTTTGCAAGGTGGTATCAAAATAAATCAACATATTCCTGCAGGTAATTAGGTCAACGTGGCTGAAAGGAGGGTTTTTAAGAATATCATGATTCGCAAAAACAACAAATTTTCTTAACGCTGTTGAAACACGGTACAGGCCGCCCTCTTTTACAAAAAACTTCTTTACGCGGGCTTCCGAAACATCTCTCAGCGATTCGGAAGAATAAACGCCCCGCGAAGCAGCGTCTAAAGCATCCGAATCAATGTCGGTGGCAAATATTTTAATGTTACGGTCAAGTTGCCTCGTTTTTTCAAGGTACTCGTAAAATAACATGGCTATTGAATAAGCCTCTTCGCCGGTACTACATGCCGACACCCAAACTTTTATACTGTCACTAGGTCTCTTATCTTTTAATATTTGCGGTACTACATTTATTCTCAGTGTTTCAAAGGCATCTAAATCTCTGAAAAACCGGGTTACATTTATTAAAAATTCCTTCGCCAGTATTTTAATTTCTGCCTGGTTGCTTTCCAAATAGCGTCTGTAATCTTCCATTCGCCCAATTCCTAATTCCGACATTCTTTTAGCCAGGCGGCGGAATAGTGTCGGCCTTTTATAATGGCTAAAATCGTATTCTGTTTCGTGGTGTACCGAATCCAGGATGCTACGCAGAACAATTTCATCTTCTTCGTCTAACACATTGTAAGCTTTTGTTATGGGTGCATGGGCCAGGTAATCTACCAGTTCCTCCGCAATCATTTCCGGAGGTAAAATCATATCAGCACCTGCAGCAACCCCCGCGTAGGGCATTCCATCAAAGGCTGCCGTCAATGGATCCTGTACTACAGTGGTTCCTCCGGCCGCCTTAATTGCCATTAACCCTTTGGCTCCATCGGTGCCGGTTCCCGATAATATTATGCCTACGGCCTTGTCTTTCTTTTCCAGGGCCAGCGATTCAAAAAATATGTCTATAGCATTGTTAGGTACTTTACTTTTAGGCTTATCATGTAATATTAGCCTTCCGTGTTTGAGTGTTAACAGCTTTTGTGGCGGTATAACATATATACAATTTGGCCTTAGCGATAAACCCTCTTTAACCTCATATACCTGCATCAGCGTATGTTTGGAAAGTAACTCAGCAATCAGGCTTTTGTGATCGGGCGAAAGGTGCTGAATTACTATAAAGGAAAAACCGGTATCCTCCGGTACATTGTCAAATAATGCGTGTATCGCCTCCAGCCCACCCGCCGAAGCACCGATGCCAATTACGAAGTTATCAGAAAGAGTTGTTTTGAAATTACCCCGGGGGCTCTCTGCGGCCTTTTTCATTTTCATATTTCCACCAAATCTGTATTTTAGAGCAATAATCGTGCTTAACTTAGTATACCCCCCATGAGTTATACCCCACTGCTATTAATGGTCGAAGACGACGCAGACGATATTATTTTTTTGCAGGAAGCCCTAAATGACACTGGGGTAGCGGTACATCTGGAAACGGTAATCCAGGGAGATATTGTCTTTCCTTACCTTGAGAAATCGGTCAAATTACCCGACCTTATCGTACTTGATCTGAATTTACCTAAAGTGGGAGGTAAAGAGATATTACAGCAGCTTAAATCTACACCCATATATAAGGATATCAATGTTATCATACTAACTACTTCATCATCACAAGTCGAAAGCGATTATTGCTTATCGTTGGGCGCCAAAAAATTTATTACAAAACCTACCACCATTGAGGGCTATCGAAAAGTTGTTAACGATATTTTAGGCATTGTTATTAATCATCGCTAGTGGGAATATTATTCCCCTATTTTATTTAAGAATGTGCTCCAAGGCGGCATTTATTGAAGTAACAGGCTGCTGACAAACGTGATTCCGGCAAACATAAATATATACCTGGCCCTGTCTAAATTTGCCCTCCAGCAAACTCAGTTTTGAACCCGAACCAGTTTGACCTAAATAGATACAATTGGGTAAATACATCTGCTGCATCTCGGTGCTTATCTCCTGTGCTTTTTCTCCTGCAATAGCCACTTCGCAGGGGTCTTCAATAAACCAATCCATCAACGAAGCCCAGTTGGCGTAGTAAGATGGATGGCCCATCATATTTTCGCGCATATTCATCATAGCCTTCTTGGACATATCAAAGTATTGCTTGTTGTCGTATAACATTCCTATTCTAAAAAGCACTTTGGCCATACTTGAATTAGAGGCGGGAATTACGTTATCGGAGCTTTCAGTTTTACGTGCTATTAAAGGATCATCGTTGATAGAAGTGTAAAAGAACATTCCGTTAGTTGCGTTAAAAAAGTGTTGTATGGTGTAGGCCGCAATATTGTTTGCAAGGTCTAACCATTGCTCATCAAAAGTGGCTTCATAAAGAGCGATAAATGCTTCGCAGGTAAAACTGTAATCATCTAAAAAACCATTGATCGTTGCCTTGCCGTTTTTATAATTCCTTTTCAGGCTAAAATCGCCTTGCATCATTTTGCTCTTAATAAACTCAGCATTTTTCAATGCTTTATTCAAAAAATCCTTTTCGCCAAATGTTTTATATGCGTCTATATAACCCTTTAACATTAGGGCATTCCACGAGGTCAGTATTTTATCATCCAACCTCGGCCTAATTCTCTTACTTCTTTTCGCCAATAACTTCTTCTGCCAGTTTTGAATCTTCGAAACATCACCAGTTATTGCCGCATATCTTGTAAGATTATTCTTCTCTTCAAAGTTGCCTTGCTGAGTAACCTTAAACACTTTACAAAAGTCATCGAACTCGGGCCCTAATATTGTCTTCAACTCATCATAACTCCAAACATAAAATTTGCCCTCCTCCCCTTCACTATCGGCATCTAACGCCGAATAGAACCCTCCCGAAGCATCGCTTAACTCCCGCTCTACAAATGCCAGCGTTTCAAACACTACCTCTCTGTATCTCTCGTTATGCGTAACCTTAAAGGCATTAGAGTATAGCGATACCAATTGAGCATTATCATAAAGCATCTTCTCAAAGTGGGGTATTTCCCATTCAGCGTCTACCGAATAGCGGGCAAAACCTCCACCCACCTGGTCGTAGATCCCACCGTTCATCATGTTATCAAGCGTTACTGTAACAGCCTTCAGGGCCTTTTCATTTTTCGTATAGAAATAGCCCTGCAATAGATATTCATAATTAACCGGCATCGGAAATTTAGGGGCTCCTATCCTTCCCCCTTTTTCATAATCCATGGCCGAATCCAGTTTCGAAAAAAGAAGTTCTCTGTCCGTAGCAGCAAACGCCGTTTCCGGTTTTAGTTGAATCGTATCTGTAGTTTTTATGCCATGCGTAATATCTTCGGCCCTTTTCAAGGCCTCACTGCGTTGATTTTTCCAGTAATCAACAAAGTATAAAAGCATTTGTATCCACCGGTCCTTCGGAAAATATGTACCTGCATAAACAGGCTTTCCATCTGGCAAGGTAATAGCATTTAAAGGCCAACCACCTCCACCTGTTATCAGTTGAACTGCGTCCATATAAACCTGGTCCACGTCAGGTCGTTCCTCACGATCTACTTTTATGCATATAAAATGTTCGTTCATTATCCGGGCCACTGCGGTATCTTCAAAGCTTTCATGTTCCATAACATGACACCAATGACAAGCCGAGTAACCGATAGACACAATAACCAACTTATCCTCGGCCTTAGCTTTCTTTAAAGTGTTTTCATTCCAAGGCATCCAGTTAACCGGGTTATGCGCGTGTTGTAACAGGTAGGGACTCGTTTCATGTATTAGTTCGTTCGTGTATTCTGGCATATTGGTTTTGGAATTACATGAATTAAGATGCATTAGCAAAAAGCACACAAAAGTAAAAAGCCATACCTGTCTCAACGCATTTGTTTTAACAGCAAGTTAGTTCAATAGTTTACTAGTATAGGGAGCGATTTGATCATCTCATTAAAACAAAAAGCCCCGCATTGGTGCAGGGCTTTCATGTTTTTACTAAAACTTCTTTATTTTAATTCCAGTTGCCCTTTACCAACTACGGTACCGCTTTGGTAAATTTCAACTTTATAAGTACCTGCATCTTTCACATTCTGGCTCCAGTAAACAACCACTTTTTTATTGGTTTGAGACCAGTCAATATCAGCTTGTTTAGTAAACTGGATCTGCTCGCCTTTATCAGCCGACTTAAGAGTACCTGAACC
>JAQBNQ010000452.1 GCA_028288545.1 Bacteroidota bacterium | reverse complement strand
CCGCGCATGGTTACATCAAAAATATCGCCATGAAAAAACCAATGCACCTTGCCGTCAAGATTAAGAATCAACTTATCCTCCAGCTCAAGATTGCCCAAATTCAAACCTGAATATCTGCGCAGCATTTCATCGTGATTGCCGGTGAGATAATACACTTTAACTCCTTCGGAAATGAACTTGAAAATACGCTGCAAAACCTTGGTGTGCGACTTAGGAAAGTAGTATGAACGGAATTGCCAGATATCAATCAAATCGCCATTAATGACCAGTATTTCCGGCTCAACGGATTTAAGATATTTATTTAACTCCTTGGCTTTGCATCCAATAAATCCAAGGTGGACATCGGAGATAACAACAACCTTTACTTTTCTTTTTGCTTCCGCCATGGAGGATGTAAACTTCGTTGTTTAATGTTATCAGAAGGTTATTCTTTTATTGCCCCCAAACCAAGTTGACCAACTGCCGCTATGGAATCTATCCGTGCTACACCACCACCGGGTAAACGAACCTGGTAGTTGGTCCAGCCGGGAGTGCCTGCACGGGCATCAGGGGTGTAATAATCGGTGGAAACAATTTGTGCCCAGCCGCCAAATGCCGCATTCATTTTAGTATAGTCGCCGGTTCGGGCCTGGGTGGTTGATTCATCGCTCATGGTGCGCACTATATATCCTTTTGATACGGCCTTTTGAATAGATGTAAAACTGCCCACGGGATCATTCATCAATACAAAAGCTGCTTCCGGTGTTCCGGGATCGGTATAAACAAACATGGCTCTTCCCTGCAAAGATGGATGGCCGGTCATATAAACATCGCCTGAGTTACCATCGGCATTTACAATAAAAAATACTTTGCCCCTTGCCTGTGCCAGCTTAGGCCAATTGCCGGCCAGTACTGCCTGCTCAAGCGAAGCGTAATTGCCACGTACCTGGTCGGGCGTTATAATTCCATCCAGGTTGTTGCCGAAAACGCTTTTTACTTCCATGTCAAGATTATCTGCTGCAGTGGCATCAAACGGTATTGCTTTTGTAAGTTCGGATATCCCGGATATTTGGTCGCCCGGAGCTGCCACTTCAGTTTCTACATTAATAAAAACCGGGAGGTGGTTAGGGTGTGCATCACTCCATTGTTTAATTTCTGTAATAGCATCTTTAAAAGTATAGTTGGTAGGGTTAAAATCAAAATCAGGGATGTGTAAAATTTTGAAACCCGGCTGGTTTAAAGCGTCGATGTTGGATGCGGCAGGTAAGCCTTTTAATGCATAGCCCTCACGGTAATAATAATGCCCGCCAGTAGGGTCGTTCCATACGTCCAGTTCAAGTCCTCTTATACCCTGGTTTAATTGCAGTGCAAGAGCCGGATGGGTATAGTCCAGTTCGGCGGGATTGTATTGGGAAGGTAATAAGTTGGCCGCATATAATGTGGTAAGAAAATCAAAAATGATAGAATCGGTTTTTTGATGATAGCTGTTATGGCTGGCAACAATTGACATTTGATTAACCTTTAAACTATCTGTTGGACCGTTATAAAAATACACGGGCGCCGCGTTGGCACTGCGCTCTTTTTTGCACGAAAAAGAAAAAAGTAAACAACTGATAAGCAAGTAAGTGTAACGATTCATTAACCTTAGTTTTACATGAAGTTAATGAAAGCGTAATGGCATACAAGAAAACTTAGTTAAAAAATAAGGCTTTACGGATGTAGGGTGGAAATTGACTGTTGACTGCGTAAGAAGGTTATAAATTAGTTTGGTTCTATAGCGACAGGAAGTTTATCTTTAAATATTATAAAAAATACTGCAATGAAAAACGGACGCCATACGATGAAGCCTATTTACCTGCTGTTGTGCTGTATAACTGCTATAAACGACCCCCTGGTAGCCCAAACAAATATTGGTGGGGTTATCAATTATTATACACCGGTAAGCGCCATTACAACCAGTGGCTGCAACACTCAAATTGCCGTGGGCAGTATTGCCAACTTTAACGCAGGCGATAAAGTTTTGATAATACAAATGAAAGGGGCAGTTATTGATAGTTCCAACAGTGCTGCCTTTGGTAATGTTGTGAATTTGAACAACGCCGGGAATTACGAGTTTTCAAGAGTGACATCTGCTTCGGGAACAACCATAGTACTTAATAGCGCACTTGCCAATTCGTATTGGGTTGGTGGAAGGGTTCAACTGGTTAAAGTGCCGGAATATACGGATGCTAATGTTGCCTCAATGTTACAGGCTCAGCCATGGAATGGAACCACGGGTGGGGTGCTGGTTTTTTTTGTTACCAATAATTTAGCGTTTAATGCCAATATAGATGTAACGGGGCAAGGATTTATTGGCGGTAATATTTCGGGGAATCCGGATGGCAGTTGCGGAAGCGGTTCACCGGATTTTTATTATGATTTGAACCAGGGCGGCAGTTACTGGAATTTTGGCGGCGCCATGAAAGGCGAAGGAATATCGGAAATTGCGACAAACATTCTTGCGGGTAAAGGCAAATTGGCTAACGGCGGTGGCGGTGGCAATAAACATAACCACGGCGGCGGCGGCGGTGCAAACTTTACGGCCGGCGGCATAGGTGGCGAGGCATTGGAAGGTTGCCCTATAGACGGCAATATGGGGGTTGGCGGACTTTCGCTGACCAATGCAATTCAAGGCAATCATTTATTCCTGGGCGGTGGTGGCGGCTGCGGCGATTATAATAATGCTGTGGGAAGTAACGGGGCCAACGGTGGAGGAATAGTAATCATAAAGGCCGGCAGCATTACCGGAAATGCCGGTAGTATAATTGCCAGCGGGGCTGATGAAACTGTAGTTGGTTGTTGTATTGCCGATGGAGTAGGAGGTGGAGGTGGAGGCGGTTTGATATTTTTGGATGTTCCGGTTTACAACGGTGTGCTTTTTCTTACTGCCAACGGTGGGCATGGTGGAGACCAGGCTCCATCCTACGGTTGTGTGGGTACCGGTGGTGGTGGCGGCACCGGCGGAATATTAACTACACAAAA
>JAQBNQ010000445.1 GCA_028288545.1 Bacteroidota bacterium | reverse complement strand
AGTAAAAAGGCCAATCCCTTCCAGCTTGTTTTTGATGAGGAAACGGGTGTTGACTGCTATCTTTTTTCTCATTATTTAAAAATAACGCTCTTTAATATCTGAACCTGTCTTAAGCTATGTAAAACGAAATCAATAATAAGGTTTAATGCGTTTGCAAACATAACTTTGAAGCCGTAAACAAATTTCTCGTTATAATTGGCAGTTAATATCTGTGTAAATGAATCTCTTATTAAGGAATCTTGCCGAAGTTGAAGCAGTTTTACGTCTTTCCAAAATGCAACGGATATTAAGCCGGCCTGGCAGGTATGTGATATTAACAATTGTCCGGATATTCAACAAAATGTTTTCGCTGGAGCTTAATGTGAATGCTCCCGTATTTTTTAATGAAAGCCTGTGTGTAATTCTACCGGCCTCCGCCGATATTTACCTGTTTGGGGCCAAAACACACGATTCGGAAATAAGGCTTACAAAATTTTTGATAGATCGCCTTAAGGGCGGAAGTGTCTTTATTGATATCGGTGCCCATTTCGGTTTCTATTCGCGCCTGGCCAGCACACTGGTTGGCGCTACGGGCAAAGTATTTTCGTTTGAGCCCTCTGGTAAAACATTCCAGACGTTTAAGAAAAACTATACCGGGCACCAAAATATTTTGGGCTTCAATAAAGCAGTTTCGGGTAAGCCGGGTATTCTAACTTTCTACGAATACCCAACCCTACAATCGGAATATAACACCAGTAAACCAATTGAGAATGTAACAGATTCAAAACCGGTGGTTGTGCAAATTGCTGCGGTAAGCATTGATAGCGAAATGGTACCATCATTAACTGCAACTGCTATTAAAAACACTTACGTAAAAATAGACGTAGAGGGTGCCGAATACGACGTACTGCTGGGGATGAATACACTTATTGAGCAATACGCGCCCACAATAGTCATCGAGTATTTCGAAAAATATCCAACATCCAATTACCTGGACTGCGTTGGCTTTCTATTATCAAAAAATTACCAGCCATTTATAATTGACCAAAACGGGCAGCTTCAAACTACCACGCTAAACCCGCAAAAAGCCGAACTGGTGAACGGAGAATCTGATAATATTGCTTTTTGCCTGGCAGAATAATTTTATGAAACAAAGGTTTGCCATCAATGTATTTTTCCTGCTTTTTGCCAACCTGCTGGTAAAACCATACTGGATTTTAGGTATAGACCGCGTAGTTCAAAACCATATAGGACCCGATGTTTATGGCAGCTACTTTGCCGTGTTCAATTTTTCCTTTTTGTTCAGCATCATCCTGGATTTTGGCATTAATAACTTTAACAGCAGGGCGGTTTCGCGTAACAATAAGCGCCTTGGCGAATACCTGTTGAATATAATGCTGCTTAAAATCATTCTATCCATTGCTTACCTGGTAATTACCTTTGGCGTGGCCTACCTGGTAATTGCATTTGGCAAAGGATATTTTACAGGTTTCAGCCCGGACCAGTTGAAGATGCTGCTACTTCTTTGCATCAATCAAATATTGCTTTCGGGCATTTTATACCTGCGGACCAATATTGCCGCTTTGCAGTTATTTAAAACAGATGCGGTGGTTTCAGTATTTGACAGATTACTGACCATAGTATTTTGTTTGGTGCTGATATATGCGGCTTACTTCAGAGAATCATTTACCATTGAGCGGTTTATTTATGCTCAAATGCTTTCGTTGCTACTTACCATTTTTATAGCGTTTGCTATTATCATTTCCAGGGCTAAAATACGCTTACACATATGGAAGCCGCGCTTTTCAAGAATGATACTGGCTAAATCATTGCCCTTTGCGCTTATAGCTCTTACCATGGGTATTTATTACAGGATTGACGGTATTATGCTGGATGGGATGCTTGGCTCAAACGGAGCAAATGAAACCGGAATTTATGCGGCCTCCTACCGGCTATTGGACGCCGCCAACATGATAGGTTATTTATTGTCCGTGATCTTGCTGCCCCTGTTTTCGAGCATGATACGGAAAAATGAAAACCTGCAACCGATTTTTCGCTTTAGCTGCGAGTTAATGATCGTTATATCGGTAATAACTGCGGCAACCTGCTTTGTGTTCCGTAGCTTTATTATGGTCACCCTTTATCCCGCTTCGAATATTTACTGGGCGGATATTTTTGCATGGCTGATGGTTTCATTTATTCCTATTTCGCTGGTATATGTATTTGGGGCGTTGTTATTGGCAAAAGGCAGCTTGCGCTTTATAAATTATATTACACTTGCCGGAGCAGTACTAAACGTAGTTTTAAACCTGGTATTAATACCAAAATACGGCGCTATGGGAGCCACCGTAGCAACACTTATTACTCAAATCCTTGTCATAATTTCTTTTGGACTGGGCATCATCAAAATATTCAATTTCGGATTTAACGCCGGGCTGGCTGCCAGGTTTTTACTTTTCAGCGTTTTATCCTTTGGCGTTGCGTTTCTGTCACTTTATTTTATCCAAAATTCCATTTTGTCAATTGCTGTGGCTTGCGCGGTTATGGGCATCCTGGCATTTGCTACCGGAACACTTACAATTTCGGATTTTATAGAGTTAAAGAAATTTCGCAACAGTCTGCAGAAATAACTGCATTTGCACATTTGTTCAATTGGATTAGCTTTGGCGCTCAAAATTTCTATTGAATGAACCAGGAGTTTAATCTAATTGCGGCAATCAGAATTATTCTGAAATGGAAAAACGCTATCATTATCTTAACCATTATCTCTGCTATTGCCGCCGGATTATTTTCCGTGTTTGTGATGGATGAATACTATCTGTCATGGGTCACCTTTTACCCCACTAACCAATCGCTTTCAGACCGCGCTGCCATATTTAATACCGAGGCTGGTGTTCAGGTAGAATATTTCGGAAATAAGGCCGATGTGAACCGTATTCTTACTATATCAAGTTCAACACCCATTATAAACTATGTTATTGACTCCTTTCACTTAACCGAACATTACAAGATTGATAAAACGAAGCCTTACTGGAAAACAAAGGTTCGCAAGCAATTTGATGAAAACTACGAGGTTATTAAAACAGAGCATGATGCAGTGAAACTTTCTTTGTTTGATACCGATCCCAAAATTGCCGCTCAAATAGTGAATACTATAGTAAAGAAGGTAGATGAACTTAATAAGCAGCACGTTAACGAAACAAAAGGTAAAGTTTATGATGCCATTACCGGGCAAATTTCAAAACTTCAACATACTGTTAACGAATATATTGATACACTTGCCAAACTGGGTAGCGAGTACAAAATAAAAGTACAAAGCGGTGCTGATGGAACTGTTATTGTAGAAGGAAACGACTACCGCGCAGTGCAGCAGTATAAATCCATTATGTCGAAACAAACCAACGCAACCCGCGAGTTGAATAATCTCATCAATATCAGAGGACAACTGGAGGTTTCATTAAAGAACAATGAAACATCATTGTATATGCTTGAGGAAGCCTTTCCGGCAGACCGAAAGGAAAAACCAGTGCGTTCGGTGGTTGTTTTGATTACAGTTCTTATTACGTTTTTCGTTTCAATTATCGGTGTAATTCTTATTGAACAAATTCGCGAAATAAAGAAACTACTGTAGTGTGAATCGCGCTATACCAAAACTTGAATTAAGCGCATTTGCCCTGCTCGGAACTATTACCATTGTTTCGGTGCTCGCGGCTTTCAAAACCGGTCTTTCTTATCTTGGCCTTCTTCCGTTTGGGTTAATTATTATTTACCTGGGCGTCATTAATTTTAAGTTTCTCTATTACCTGCTGTTATTTACTATTCCTCTATCTATTGAATATAGTTTTTCTTCTTCTTTAGCCACGGACCTTCCAGACGAGCCCTTAATGTTGGGGTTAATGCTTATTACGATTGTCTTTGTTGTCAGTAATTACAAATCCTTGCCTGTTGGCTTCTTCACTAATTTTTTGATAGTGGCGCTGGTGGCGCATCTATTCTGGATTTTTATCGCCGCTATTCATTCTGTGCACTTTATTGTTTCTTTAAAAGTGTTCCTGGCAAAGTGCTGGTACTTTAGTGCATTTTGCGTTTTAACAGCAGTAATTGTTAGAACAAAAGAGGATGTAAAAAAAATGTTTTGGTGCATCTATCTTCCGCTCACCCTTTTAACCGTACAGGTAATGGCCCGCCAGGCAATACAGGGTTTTGCTTTTGATGATGTTAACAGAGCAATGGCTCCATTTTTCAGAAACCACGTTAGTTACGCATCCATTCTTTCAGTATTTTTTCCATTTATACTTTTGGCCCGCACATGGTATTCTCCAACCAGTTTAACCCGTCGCATTCTAACATTTTCGGTGCCGCTTTACCTAGTGGCAATATACCTCTCCTATACACGCACTTGTTACATCGCGGTAGCTCTGATTGTTCCTTTTTACTTGCTAATCAGATATAGGTTAATGAAGCCAGCCCTGGTAATAATAGCGATCGTATCAAGCGTTGTTATTTTCCGGTTGTTTGACCACAATTATTTTCTGGAATATGCGCCAGTTTACCAGGAAACTATTTACCACGATGATTTCAGTCAACACTTGTCTTCAACCTTTGAAGGAAAAGACGTTTCAAGTATGGAACGGGTATATCGTTGGGTTGCAGCCACAAGAATGTTTAAAGAGCATCCATACTTTGGCTTTGGACCCGGAAATTTTTATCCAAACTACCTCAGTTATACATTGTCTGATTTTGCAACCTACGTGAGTGATAATCCCGAGCGCTCAACTGCGCATAATTATCCTTTGCTTTTGCTAACAGAACAAGGTTCTATAGGTCTTGCCATTTTTCTATTCCTTACTGCCATCATATTTGTGTATGGCGAACGGGTATATCATCGCATGGTAAATGCGGATGAAAAACGAATTGTAATGACCTTGTTAGTGATCTTAGGGACGGTCTACGTAAATCTTTTGCTAAGCGACTTGTTAGAATCTGACAAGGTGGGACCATTCTTTTTTATCTGTATAGCGTTGATTGCCGCATTTGATATCCGCAACCGGAAAAAACTACTTGAACCTAAGAGTGAGTAGGGTTATATCGTCGTCAAACTCAGTGTCTTGTTTGTAGTCAACCACACAATCTATTAACTTCTTATTAAAATCGTCAAGGTCTAGTTGGTGGTGTTTTTCTATAAAACTTACCAGGCCTTCTACTTCAAACATTTTTCCTTCGTTATTAGCAGCTTCAGAAAGACCGTCTGTATAATTGACAATTAATGTGCCCGGTTCAATTTTCATCTCGCCATAATTGACATAAGGCAATGTTTCAAACATTCCTAAAATAGTGCAGCCCTGATCTAACAATTGAACCTCGCCTTTATAAAAAAGAATGGAAGGATTATGCCCTGCATTTACATATGTGAGTATCCGTGTTTGTGTATTATAGGTAGCAATAAACAACGTGATAAATTTTTCACCCTTTGTAATTTCTCCAACTTTTCCGTTCAGGATATCAATAAACTGGGGCAACTGATACTTCCTTGTGATGAGGGTTCGGAGGTTAGCCTGAAAATTAGCCATTAGCAAGGCAGCAGGTATTCCTTTACCCGAAATATCACTGATACAAAAAGCGAATTCGTGCTCGGAGATGGTGACAAAATCGTAGTAATCGCCGCCTATATTTTTGTGCGGCTTGTAATATGCCGAGGCCTCAATTTTATCGTTATTAGGAAGCTTGGAAGGCACCAGCATATTCTGCATATCCGCTGCCAGCTTCAGTTCCTTTTGCATAACCAATTGATCTAACTGACTTTTAAAAAGCTTTTTATTCTCGTTAGCCACTACAATAATGTTTGTAATAGTTTGAATAAATTTCAGCTTTTCCTCTTTGGTATCGCTTTGTTCGTTGCCAAAGGGCCCTATCAAAACATAACCTATGGGCTCTTTTTTATGAGTAACGGGAATCAGGTATTCAAAGCCTGCCAGTAGTTCGTCTTTAAATGCAGCCACCGGCATTATAAAGCTATGCTTGGAAAATTTTTGATGGACGCTATAGTTAACCACATGCTCAGGTAACTCGCCGGGAGTAATGCAAATCCAGGTATCATCCTTTTCATTGATAAACAGGGCGATCTTGGAAACTGCTAATTGAGCGTGAAGGATGTTTTCGTAAATACGTGCCAATGCGGTAATTGGCATGTTATTGTTTACTGCCCGGGTAATTTCGAGCAGCGAATCTATTTGCTGTTGTTTTATAGCAAGCAAACGCTCGGTTTGGCCAAGGCGTTTTTTAAAAAAATCAAATTCAGAGAATTGCTGTGTAGACACCCGACCAAGTTAAAGGTAAATCACAAATTTCAAACAAAACTTTCTACACTGTATCAAACGAAAATAAGCGGTATAAAGTTACGCCATTCACTAATCCAATTGGCCCTTTACATCCAGTGCATCTCTAAGCCCATTTCCAACCAGGTTAAAAGCCAATACTAGTAACATTATGGCCAAACCCGGGAAAAGCGCAAGATAAGCCTTATTAGTATCAATAAAATCCTTGTACTCGTTTAACATACTTCCCCAGCTTGGCGCCGGTGGCTGAATACCCAGGCCAATATAACTTAGGCCCGATTCCACTAAAATAGCATTGGCAAAATTGGCGCAGGCAACAACAATAACCGGTCCCATAATATTGGGAAGAATATGCTTGAAGATGATCCTCATGTTGGCAAAGCCTAAACTGCGGGCGGCGGCAACAAATTCCATTTCGCGTAATACGATAAACTGCCCCCGCACAATACGGGCGGTATCCACCCACATGGTCAATCCTACAGCAATAAAAATCATCACCAGTTTGTTTTCGATCAGGCTACCAGCACTGATGTACAGGCCCATTGCCAAAAGCAAGGTGGGGATACTCCAAAACACGTTGATCACAAACATGATGCTTTCGTCTACCCATCCCCGGAAAAAGCCCGCCAAGGCGCCCAAAAGAATACCAATGATTAGCGAGATGCCTACAGAAATAAAACCTACCGAAAGAGACACCCTTACTCCAATAAGCAGGCGTGATAAAATATCTCTTCCAAATTTATCTGTACCGAGCAGGTACCGCCTTTCAATTATCAGGTTCTTTTCGATAAATGCTTTTTGCCCTTCCTTGTTAAGTGTTCCGGATTTATTCCCCAACAAATCTGCAAAGGCTATTTTATTTACTTCCGGTTTAAATGTTTTGCCTTTGTACTCGGTGTACAGCAAGGAATCATTTTCGAACTTATAATCCAGAATGGGCAAAGGCTCGTAGTCCTTCATAAAACCGTTTGCAAGGCCCTCTAACAGGTTTGACGATTGGGCTCCTTCGCGGATCTTCTTTAGAATTTTGATCTTAAAACCTGGTGGGTGCGTTTCCAATTGTAAAATCTGCTCGTTGGCCGAAGGTGAATTATCCGGCGAAACTGCATAAGCAAAAGCAGCAAGCAAAACAGCAAAGATGACAGTATATAACCCAAACATGGCGCTGCGGTTGCGTTTTAAACGCTTCCATGCTTTTTGATTAAGGGATGTACTTTGTGGTGCTGCCATTTTTTACCGTACCAATCTGTCTTTCCACCTGTACCTGCCGGTTAAACTTAATGCGCCCACCAACACAACATACAGCACATGAAAAATTTCGATAACGGGTAAAAGTAGCAACAAAATCATTTTACGGAAGAAGTATGTAACAGGAATGGCAAATACCACATCAATGAAGATTTTAGTTCCGCCGGCAATGGCAACAGGCAACCAACTCCATTCATCAGGCTGAATGGCCTGTACTGCGGCGATAATGATAAAGAAGTTGAACAGGTAGGCAAATACCAATACCAGCGTTACTTTAACATCATTAAATCTGCGCGATTTGGAAACCCACCTGATCCTTTGCGCCACAAAACCACCCAAACCCTTTTCGGCTTTGGTAAAAACGCAGGCATCAAAATTTTTGACAAAGCCGATCGAGCCCGGGTATCGCTCATTTATCTTGTGCATCAAAAAAATATCATCGCCGGTTGGCACTTCATGATTTCCTTTAAAACCTTCCACATCGTGAAACACCTTTTTAGAGTACATCAGGTTGGCCCCGTTACACATGGTAGGGAAATTGTTTCGGATGGTGGCCCCTGTAATACCCAGCATGGTGATTACATCCAACTGCTGAAACCAGGCCAGAGGGTTTCGGGCAGGTTTTATTAAAACCGGACCTGTTATCAGCTTACAGTCGTTTTGCAGGTAAAATCCTGTCATGGTTCTTAGCCAGTTTTCGGCCATTGCGCAATCACCATCGGTTGTAATTACAATTTCGCCTCTTGCATTTTTAACCCCTAGCGCCAAAGCCTTCTTTTTATTTGGAGAATACTCGCCGGGATTACCCAGGTATTGCTGAAGATCGAGCACCAATAAATTGGGTTGTTTAAATTCTCGGGCTATCTGAAGCGTCGGATCAGTTGAGTAATCGTCAATAACCACCACTTCAAATTTATCCTGTGGGTAGTTCTGCTTAAAAATAGATTCCAGGCAGTCTTTGATGTAATCCGCCTCGTTACGGACTGGAATTACAACGCTTACAAAGGGAAGATCCGCATCGGAGATAGAAATTTCTGTTTTTTTAAGACGCAGCCATCCCGCAAAAAAATACAGCACCATCAACACATATAACACTGAAAAAATAACCGCAAGAATTAAAAAGGGACTGATCATCATATAGAGCGGCGAATTTGAGAATTTGGAGGTTTTACAGCCCTATGAAATACTAACAATAGGATGGGTATAAATTTGAGCGCAATTTTGGAGCAATTTGCGGCATATCTGCCTTTTGGGGACAACGCCAAGGCAAGCAAGCACATTTTCATATCAACATTATGGGTTTCTGAGGATATCCCGTTTCGGAATTGACTGCATTTTTTATCTTCGCACGAATTTTTGTGGACACTTTTTAAATCCTTTCATGCCACGCGACACATCCATCAAATCAATTCTCATCATTGGCAGCGGACCCATTATTATCGGACAGGCCTGCGAATTTGACTATGCAGGCTCCCAGGCAGCCCGTAGTTTAAGAGAGGAAGGGATTGAAGTAACCCTTCTGAACTCCAACCCTGCCACTATTATGACCGACCCACTGGTGGCAGATAATGTTTACCTGATGCCGATTTCGATTGACAGCATTGTTACTATTATTGAAGAAAGAAAGGCGTCCGGACGGCCTATTGATTCGGTATTGCCCACCATGGGTGGTCAAACGGCGCTTAACCTGTGCATGGAAGCCTACGAACTGGGTTTGTGGGAAAGAAATAACATAAAAGTTTTAGGAGCGGATTTTAAGGCCATTGAAACTACCGAGAACCGTGAAGCGTTCCGCAAGTTTATGGTGGAACTGGGCATTTCGGTAGCGCCTTCGTTTGTCGCCAACTCATTTTTGGAAGGAAAAGAAGCAGCACAAAAAATTGGATACCCTTTGGTTATCCGCCCTTCGTACACCCTTGGCGGTTCAGGAGGTTCGTTTGTACATACCAAGGAGGAGTTTGATGAAAAATTGCAGCGTGGCCTTGCAGCCTCCCCTACCCACGAAGTGCTGATAGAAAAAGCAGTGCTTGGCTGGAAAGAATATGAGTTGGAAGTGATGCGGGACATGAACGACAATTTTGTTGTGATCTGTACCGTAGAGAATTTTGACCCTATGGGTATTCACACAGGAGACTCAATTACTGTGGCCCCTGCTATGACCCTGAGTGATACCGCCTATCAGCGGATGCGTGAATACGCAAAGGATATGATCACCAAGATCGGAACTTTTGCCGGTGGCTGTAATGTTCAGTTTGCCATTGACCCGGTTACAGAAGATATTATTTCGGTAGAAATGAACCCCCGTGTTTCACGCTCATCAGCACTGGCCTCTAAAGCTACGGGTTACCCCATTGCTAAAATTGCAGCCAAGCTTTCTATAGGATATACACTGGATGAATTGAAGAACCAGGTTACCAAAACAACCTCGGCGTTCTTTGAACCTGCCCTAGACTATGTAATTGTAAAAATACCCCGTTGGAACTTCGACAAATTCCAGGGATGCGATGATACGCTTGGTTTGCAGATGAAGGCAGTAGGAGAAGTTATGGCCATTGGCCGGAGTTTCCAGGAAGCATTGCAAAAAGCATGTCAATCGTTAGAGAATAACCGGATAGGTTTAGGAGCAGACGGCAAAACCTGGATCAGCACCGATGATATGCTTCAGGGAATTAAAACGCCATCGTGGGACAGGATCTTCAGGATATATGACGCGCTTAAACTTGGGGTGCCTTTAAAAACCATACAGGATATAACAAGGATTGACCCTTGGTTTTTGAACCAGATAATGGAACTTGTAGAAACTGAAAGAAAAACCCGCAAGTTGCACTTAAAGGATATTGACAAGACTTCGATGCAGGACTTAAAGGAGAAGGGATACAGCGATTTGCAAATTGCCTGGATGACCCAATGCAGCGAAGACGATGTTTATTATTACCGCACTAAAGAACTGAATATCCGCCGGGTTTATAAATTGGTGGATACCTGCGCAGCAGAGTTTGAAGCAAAGACCCCGTACTACTACTCCAGTTTTGAATCCGGCCCCTTAGTAACTACCAGGGAAAGCGGAGATTTTCCTTCAACTGAAAGTAAAGTAACCGAAAAGAAAAAAATAATAGTGTTAGGAAGCGGACCTAACCGTATTGGACAAGGAATCGAGTTTGATTATTGTTGTGTACACGGTGTACTGGCTATTCGCGAAGCGGGTTTTGAAGCCATAATGATGAACTGCAATCCTGAAACCGTTTCCACTGACCCCGATATTGCCGATAAACTTTATTTCGAGCCTGTGTTTTGGGAGCATTTAAGAGAACTTATCGAATACGAAAAACCAGCTGGCGTTATTGTGCAACTTGGAGGACAAACCGCGCTTAAGCTTTCAAAAAATCTGCAGGATAATGGAATTCCAATTATCGGTTCGTCTTTTGATGCCATGGATATTGCTGAGGATCGTGAGCGTTTCTCGGACTTGCTTAAAGAATTAAATATTCCCTACCCCAATTACGGTGCAGCTAAAAATGCGGAGGAAGCTATTGAAGTAGCGCACAGAGTAGGTTACCCTGTATTGGTGCGCCCTAGTTATGTTTTGGGCGGACAAAGAATGCGTATTGTTATCAATGATGATGAGCTAACGGACAGTGTTGTAAAAATTCTCAAATTTTTTCCGGACAATAATATCCTTGTCGATCATTTCCTTGACCGTGCCGAAGAAGCCGAGGTGGATGCAATTTTTGATGGCGACCAGGTAGAGATAATGGGAATTATGGAGCACATTGAACCTGCAGGAATACATAGTGGTGATTCTAATGCGGTATTGCCTCCCTATAACTTATCCGAAAATGTGATATCGCAAATGCGCGAATACACAGAAAAAATTGCCCGTGCACTTAACATCCGTGGATTGATTAACATACAGTTTGCTATTAAAAATGAAACCGTGTATGTAATTGAGGCAAATCCCCGTGCCAGCCGCACTACACCATTTATTTGCAAGGCTTATAACATTCCATACCTCAACTATGCTACTAAAGTTATGTTGGGAGTTAATAAACTGAAAGACTTTACCTACTACAAACGACTGCTAGGCTACGCCATTAAGGAACCGGTTTTCAGTTTCGATAAATTTCCTGGTGTATCGCGCGAGCTAGGACCCGAAATGAAATCAACCGGCGAATCAATTCGCTTCATCAAAGACCTGTACGACCCTTATTTCAGGGATCTGTTTAAGAAGAAGTCGATGTACTTATCCAGATAGAAAGGATTTCTGGTCCTTCCGGAGTTGGGAACACTGCCTACAAGGCAGCATCCCAATCCAGAATATTAATACCATTACCTCAACAAAGTCACTCCGCCTTTTAAAGAGATGTTCTCTTCTTTACAAACATAGTTTAGCATGTATACGAATACTCCTTGTGGCGCGTCTTTGCCCCGGAATTTTCCGTCCCATGCTTCGTTCTCGTTATTGGTTTGAAAAACCAACTCACCGATACGGTCATAAATTGTCATTTGGAAATATACTGAGGGCACAGTGTTCGGTCTTCTCATTAAGCTGAACTCGTCGTTATGGCCATCGTGGTTTGGCGTAAATACGTTTGGAATAAAATAATGACTGCCGCATTCGTTAGTGTCGCAGCTTAACACATTGGTTGAATCGGAACTACTACAACCATTGGCGTCTGTTACAGTAAGGTAATAAACGCCCAAAGCTGAGATGCTGGCTGAGTCGGTGGTGGCGCCGGTGCTCCAGGCATATGTATTATATTGGCCAATGGCGCCCAGCATTATCGTTGGCTGGCAGAGATACTCTTTAGCGCCCAGATGAACCTGTGTTGCGGCATAATAAGCTACTTGTATGCTATCACTTGCAGTGCAACCAAATGAGTCGGTTACATTAACGTAATACAATCCTGCCTGGCTAACGGTGAAAGCGGATGCCATTGAGCCATCCTGCCAAACATAGTTGACGAAATTTGAGTTTATGCTTAGAAGTAAGTTGCTTCCGTTGCAGAGCGAAGTATCGTTTCCTAATTTAACTATGGCAGAGTCAACCACCACTACGATGCTATCTATAGCCACACATCCACTTGCTTCTGTTACGTCAACATAATACAGACCAGATTGACTAACCACGTAAGTTGGATTGGTGGAACCATCCTGCCACACGGGACTACCGGGATTTGTACCGATGCTTAATAGAACGGTATTTCCCAGGCAAACTGTTGTATCACTGCCCAGGTGAACGGCATCTGCAGTTGAAATTACGTTAATGCTATCTGCGCCCTTACAGCCGTAAGCATCTGTAACGTTTACAAAGTAAAGGCCTGTTTGCGTTACTGTATAAGTTGAACCCGTTGAACCATCCTGCCAAACAGTGCTGGTAAAACTACCGGTTACACTAAGCAGTAATGTTTGGTTGTTGCATATTGCGGTATCGTTGCCCAGGTGTACGGATGCCGAATCCACATTTACATGAATCGTATCAGCCGTAATACAACCCTGGCTGTTAGTAACCTGTACGTGATAGAGGCCGCTATCAACCACGGTGTATGTTTGAGCGGTTGAATTATCCTGCCATAAAATTGTTGGATATACGCCGGCATCCAGCACAAGGGTTTGCCCTGCACAGATAGTTGTATCATTCCCTAAATTCAGATTCGCGGAACCAAAAACGTCTATATCAAACGATCCTGACTGACCTGAGCATCCATCTGTACCGGTGGCCGATAAACTGTAGGTGCCACTGGCGTTTAGTACTATACTTTGCGTGGTTTCGCCATCACTCCAATGGTATGTTTGCATTCCCGCAGGGCCGCTTACTATTACATGACTGCTTTGGCAAATCTGGTAGCATCCTTTGGGGAAGAATGTAAAATCGGGCGAAGGATTAAAGCTAACGCCGCTATATGAAGAACTGGTGCAGCCAAAACTGTTGGTGGCTATCACTTGTACATATGCACTCTGGTACACAGTAGTGGTATTGCCCATGCTGCCATTGCTCCATTGGTACAAGTCTGTGCCGCTAACGCTCAACACAACCGGTTGCCCCGAACAAACACTACCCGATGGGAATTGTGTTATGTTAGGATAGGCCGGTGCCGGATCTACAAGGATATGTACAATAGCCGTGGTGTCCTTACAACCGTTAGCATCAGTAATAACAACTTCATAATCGCCTGTTTGGCTTGTACTAACGGACCAATAGTATAGGTAGCTGCCGTTGTTGCCCAGGAGCGCATTATTAAGGTACCACTCATAAGTAACCCCTGAATAAGGCAGCGCATTCAAATTTAAAAGAGTGCCTTCACATATTTCAGTCTTACCGTTAGGGTTATTGATAAATGCCATTGGTGGAATATTGACAATTACTGTTACAGTATCACTAAATCCGCTACAACCGGTTATGGCGTCTTTGGCCCAGGCAAAATACTTGCCACTTTGTGTTACATGAATGCTATTGGTGGTTTCACCGGTGTTCCAGTACACTATATAGCCCGATGGCAAACTTAAATTCACAGAACCGCCTTTGCAGAAAGTGAGCGGCCCGCTGGCGCTTACGGGCAATGTGCCAAACTGGTTAACTACAACTGACTGGGTTTTAATGTCTGTACAACCATTGGCATCTTTAACTGTAAGGCTTACGTTGAAGTTTGCTGCAGTATGGAAGTAAGTAACAGGGTCGTAGTAGTCTGCGGTTTCGCCATTTCCAAAATTCCAGCTATAGCTACTGATAATAGCGCTATGTGTGGTTGCATCCGTAAATAATGCAGGATTATCTTTACAAACATCTGCGTAAACAAAATTTGCAAGTAGCTGACTTACGCCAATCTGTTTCTGTTTGAAATCAGTACATACTCCATCATTTATTGTAAGGGTTACAGCGAAGGATGATGCGGTATTGGGATATTGGTGGTTGACTACCGGTGTTACTGCGGAAGTGGTGGCATCGCCAAAATCCCACAACACTGAACTTACCGGTAAAGAAGTAGTTGATATGTTGGTTAAAGTAGTTGATCCCTGGCAACCGCCGGAGCTGGTAAAATCAATGTTCATTACCGAAGTAATTACAAAGGTTTGATTGCATTGATACCAGGTAAGGCCATCGTTGGAATAGGTTAGAATGATGTTTTTGGACCCTGCCGTTGCAAACCGGTGACTAGGATTACTACTGGTGCTATAAACGCCATCGCCAAAATCCCACAAGTAATAAGTAGCTGTTACGCCCGGTGTAAACTGAACAGGGTTACATACTCCGTTAGTTGTAAATACAGGATAAACGCCAGGGCAAGGCAAAACAGTACCACCACCGCCGCAGGAGCCACCGCCCCCGTTGCAGGTTCCATTAACAATAGTAACTGTTACGCTTTGTACCGCGGTGCATCCAAAATCACTAGTCATGGTAACAGTATAAGTACCGGCTACTGACGCATATTGTGTATCCTCGTGGTTACCGGTGTTCCAAACGTAAGAGGTTGCAGACGGAAAACCATAAGCTGTTAATATCAAATAAGGATAGGGATATGGCGGGCTTGGAGCAAATACCTGGATACCGGAACTTACAAAACCATTGTTTGGAATAGGATTGGCATTCTCGGAAGCCGAGGCAGTACAGCCTTTGGAGTCAGTAACAGTAACAATATAAACGCCCGCTGTAGTTACATGTAAAGTTTGAGTTGATGCCGTGGTGCTCCAGTTATATGTGGGATAATCCTGCACTACTTTCAAATCAACACTGCTTCCATCGCAGGTAAGGTTTTTTAATTGAAAGTCGATAACCGGCGTGGGCCTGATGACAACATTTAATTGACGGAAAGTATTGCAGGCTGTATTTCTCAATCTTAGTAAGCCAGCTTGTGTACCGGTCCATAAAACGGTTACAGTTGAAGTGCCTTGCCCTGCAGTAATAACTCCACCCTGCGTTTCCCATACATAATCAACACCACTAACAGGGGTGAAAGAAAAGCTACTGACTGAACCAAAGCAAACTACGGTATCGCCGTTTATTATAGGTACATCCTGTGGCGCCACATTTACGGTGTAGTAGGCAGTATCTGCACAGCCATTTGTATTTGCGTAAATAACCTGCAGGGTATAAGTTCCGGCGGTGTTCCAAAGAATGCTTACTGCGTTGGAATTTGAGCTTCCCAAAATTGTTCCTCCACCCGAAACACTCCATATCCAGGATGATTCATCGGGTGAGATGAAATATGTTTCAGTTGAGCCGGCGCAGGTTTTATTGTTGCCTTGTACCACTTCAAGTTTACGTGGCACCACGGATACATTCATATCTGATTCGGTGTTGCAATAACCAGTGGCAATAGTGGCCTTTACGGTATAGTTGCCTGCATTGTTCCAAAGTATCTGCACCTGGTTTGTGCCATTTCCACTTACTATTGTCCCTCCTGTTACCGTCCAGTTAAAACTTCCGGCAGCATAGGTTGAAAAAGTAGTTGGTGAACCCGCACAAGCTATAGCGGGTCCATACACTGAAAAAGGGTTAAGCGGTGTTACCGGTAAACTTGCATTGCTGCTACAGGTAAGTATTTGATGATTAACTGTTACGCTAACCGTGCCCGGGGTTATGCTGTAAAAATTCATTTGTATCTGGTTAGTGCCCTGTCCGGATGATATGCTGCCCGTTGTGGTGGTCCAGGTATAAATGCCGCCCGGTATTATATCTGTAGTATAGGTTACATTATTATACACACATGGCGTTGTGGGGCCTTGTATAGCCAATGCTCCTCCCACTAAAGGAACATTTTCTGTAGTGGCCACCTGGCAATAGGTACCAGGGCCTGTAAGAAATAGTGATATAGTTCCCATAGCACCGCTGCCCCAGGTAACGGCAATGGTGTTATCACTTAATCCGCCACCCGCCGTAATTGTTCCACCGGTTATAGCCCAGTGATAACTTACACCGGCAACGGCGGTGGTTGAATAAACTTCCTGCGCCCCGGCGCAAACCGGCCCAACACAAACGATAGGTGGACCAGGAGTAACATCCACCAAGACGCTGGTGCTGGCTGTATCCACGCATCCGTTCTGATCAACCGCAATAACTCTTCCACTGTGGCCTCCTGCGGTTGAAAAGGTGTGTGAAGCACTCATTCCGCTGGCTTGTGTGCCGTCATCAAATAACCATTGATATGTAAGGGGGGTGCCTAAAGGATTGGGTGTTGCAATAAAATTATTATCGCTGCCAAGGCAGGCATCGCTGGCGGTTGCGGTTATTATTGGATTTGCGGTTACAGTTATTTGTGCGGTAACGGTATCAGTGCACCCCCACGGTGTTACTTCGGCTACCTGTATGGTTGTTGAGCCCGCAGTTGGGAAACTAAACAACATACTATCAACGCCCTGCGGAGAAAGCATGATTCCGTTGCCGCTGCTCCATGTAATGGTTCCCGGAGTGTTTGTAAGCACATGATACCACACCGGAGAGTTTTGACAAATGACAAGAGTTACCTGGCTGGAGTCGTTAGCCTGACCCGGCATTATCAGTTTGGGAGTTTGATGGACGGCTATATTTTGTTTAAGCACCGAATCGCAACCGGCACCGTTGCTTACTATTACTGAAAGAACTGCCGCACCAGCTGTTGTGAATGATAATTGAACATGATCGCTATGGGCGTTGCCAAACATATCCGCTCCGGATACCAGCCAATTATACTGAAGGTTTGCAGAAGGATTAGTAAGCGTATAATCTGCAACTGTACCGCTGCAAACGTCTGCAGGTCCGGTAATTTGCTGTTGAATAAACTCGCCAACATATATCGGAATTGTTTGTACGCCTGTGTCGCCGGAATTTTGAACAAACAGAGTAACATTATAAGTGCCTTGTGTGTACTGGTGTATGACATTCGCACCGGTGCCGGTGGTGTTATCGCCAAAATACCAGGTGTAAGAGGTATAGCCTTGTTGCGATGCGGCAAAAGTGACACTGCCATTGCAACCTGACTGATAAGTAAAGCCAGCGCTAATGGTATTGCCATAAGTCGTACCGGGGAGCAATGCAGCGGTGATTAAAAAGGCAAAGAATAGTAAAATCGATTTCATATGTATTGAATTATACCCAGTTTGATGCGGCAAGAAAATTATTAGTTGCAGATGCAACCAGTTTTTCGGTCAAACATCTTACACATCCACTACGATGATTATTGTAGGATAAAAGGAATTATACGAAATAGATAATTCGGAATTGTATTGGGGATATTACACGGGAAAGGCAAAATACATAGCCACAGATTCACAGATTAAATGCATCCGCTTAATATCTTTTGTATTAATCCGTGAATCTGTGGCCCGATTTTTTTCGCTGTTGGACTAAAAGAAAGATTGGAGCATTACACAAAAAAGCGTTTGTAAAACTGCATCGCGTTTTTGCTCATGATCTTTTGTACCAGTTGATGTGGAGTATAATCGAACCACAGATCTTCCTGGTAACGGTTGTCCTCCAGGTAAGCAATCATGTCGCTTTGCAGTAGCGGCATTTTTGACGCGGATTCGTAAGGGTCCATGTGCGTTATCGTTCCGTCAAAATCAGAACCGAAAGCAACTACATCCCAACCCGATCTGTCTTCAACAGCCTTAACGATCTGGAAGGCATTGTCCCAAAACAATTTGGCGTATTCCTTACGTTGTTTCTCCTTATCGGGCATGGTGGCTATCCGGTCCACGGCAAGTTTGCCACCTAAAATCCCCCTGTCCATCATCAGGCCAATTAAACCTTTTGATTGATGGATGATGCGTATTTCTTCATTACTCAAATTAATGCTCCAACGATGAAAACGGTGATTACGGTTTTTGGCCGCCACATCATTATCCCGAATGGAACTATCCATAGTACTAAAACCGTTCACCCCTGCATGACTGCATATAATGGGTATCATATCAGCAGGGTTAACAGAATTATAATTACGGATAAAGGCGTAGTATTCCTTACGGGCCGTAACACTCATATGCTTAACATCAATTATAATGCGCTTTCCGTTTTCGCGACTGAGCAATTCACGTATCACATGCCAACCGGCTTCCATAATTCCCTTATCCTTTCCCTTATTCTGATTAACCAAGCTATTGATGGGCGGTTTAAAACTGGTGGCATGGCCACTTAACTGATTCCAGAAATGGTGAGCGAGGTTGATGCTGAATGGAGGAATCTTCCATTTCTTAACGGTGCGAATATTTTTTGTAAGCAGTTCATTTAAATCTTTAGCGCTTAAAGTCTCCGACCTTGCGGAACCTGTACCTAAAACATGAGCGCCTTCAATACTTAAAATGCCAACTAAAGTATTTCCGCTATCGAAGGCATTTTCTAATTCCTCATAATTGTTTACGAGTAAAAACCTGCTTTTGCCATCTGGGCTTTTGCCCTGCGCTTTATATACAAATTCATACTCTTCTAAAAGGTCCTCAAAATAATTGTAGTGTTTTTTCAGTTCGGTTATCCGGTCGGCTTTAAAGCCGGTTATCACCTCCTGCATTATGTTGATGCGATTTTTGCCGATCAACAACTTGGGAATGTTGCGCATATGCAAAAAGCCTCTCTCCACCGGATACAGCGAAACATTAAATATCCGCACATTACCTTCGGACAATGCGTATAAATTGCATTGCGACTCCTTAAGCACCTGCTGCGAAAACTCATTGATAGTTTGACCAAATTTGCCATCTATTCTATGGTATATCTTATCCCATAAATTATCGCAGCCCGAGTTGAATGTTTTTAAATTAGGATGACAGTGCAGATCTACCGTGAAAATTTCTTTGGTCATAGTTTGTCGGCTTTAAGCGCCCTCAACATTAATCCAAAATGTTGATTTTTTGCTAAGGCATTTATGGATTGGGCAATACGTTTAGCTTTTGTTGGCTCCGTTTTGGCGCTTTCAATCCATTTGGTAAAGTAATTCTGATGGCCTTTGGTCAGGCTATTGAAGAAATCAAGCGCTTTAGGTTCGTCGGCCAAACACTCTATCAGATCTGCCGGAGGAAGAATTTCGCTTTTGTCTGTTTCCAGTTGTACCAGCAGCTCAGCGCCCTTGCGTTTGCCTGTGCCTTTTCTCATACCCGCGTTAAACGGCATTATGTAATCGCCGTCCTTGCGGGGCAAAAGCGATACCTGGGAAATTGCGTATTTATCCAACTTGCCTTTAACTCTGAAAGACTTTCTGTTGTCAGGATTTAATTTTACGGCGATTTCTCCTGGTATAACAATATATGTCCAGCCGGTCTTGTCGCCTTGCTCATCAAACTTTAAAATTGTGGTTTTGAATTTTATCATGTAATTCTCAAATTCTGTGGACGTTGCAAATGTTCCGGGGCGGACACATGGAACCGCCCCTACCCAAGGTTTCCCCCAATTCTCGCAAAAATTTTATCCGGTTGCCAATCAAGTCTCTTTCCTTTTGTCATTCGTTGTCTTCTCGAGGTTTCGGCATATCCATTTCCCCTTAAAAATTCTATACCTATATCATTCTGCTCTGGCAATATAACGCCTTCAATTTTTGATAGTCGTAATTTCAATAATTCCAGTCCTGCTTCAGGTTTTTCAGCAATAATCAATCCTTCATTTAAATCAGGAAGATAAAAAGCTTCCAGTTTATTTTCTCTGACAAACAACCGGGATGTGGCTAAACAATTAATCAGAATTCCATTGCGATCTTCGCCACTCACTTTTCGGTCCATGTCCAGCAACTCACTTTTATACCCTTCATCATAAGGTATACTATGGGACGATTGAGAAGCTTCAATATTTGCTCCTTTAAAAACCACATAAATATTTTCAGGCTTAAATCCCAGTTTTCTATATATCGGTTCCCCTTCTTTGGTAGCTACCAGGGAAACAGTGTCGCAACTTAAGCCATCCAGCAAAGCCTCTGTAACAAGCGTTCCAATTCCTTTATTTCTGTGTGCAGGATGAACAATAATATGCGCCAGCCACGCCGAGTTTCTGTGTTTGATGGAAGTTCCAATGCCAACAATTTTACCCTCTATACAGATTTTAATTGGAAAACAAACAGGTGACTTAAGGTACATGTTGAGGCTTGGCATAATATTCCATTCGGGAGGCTGAATAGAAACGGCCTCGTCAATGTCATCGTAAGTTAAAGGCGCAACGGTCATCCGGGTTATTTTGGAGTTACCTCCAACAGTTTTATTTCTCTTGATACATTTTCAAACTCCACCAGCTTTTCCTCGGTTAATAAAATTTTACCATCGCTTCTTAAATAAATGTGTTCCATGCTGGTAAAAAAATCATCTGAGGTGTGGGTTATTTTTGTGGTTTCAGGGGCTGTACCTTTGGCGGATATCCATGTTCTTTGAAGGTTCGTGTCATGTTCTGCATCAGAGGTCCAATCGTCGTTATGAACCAGGTAAACTTCATTTCCCTTATGGTAAGCCACAGTTGAAAGGGCATAGCCGATTTTTGAACTGCTCTGCTTCTTGGGAATGAAATTGGAGCCCTTTAGAACTAACTTATCATCCACCCGGTATGTGATAATATAATTTCGTTCAAGTATTGAGGGTTTAAGTTTGTCTGCATTGTCGGTAACGCGATGATATTCGGCAATAAGCATAAAGCCACCGCTCTCCAGCGGTAACACCTGCTGGAGCTCGAGAAAAGGAAATCCATTTTCCTTTTTAGCATTTGGAGTAGTAGAAGCAAGAGCAACTAAATCCGTAGTCGCTACGATTTCATTTGTGCCAAGCAAATTAAAATTGCTGTCGTATTTAGAAATTGAAATCCCCTTTACCACGTTACTTTTATCGGAAGAAAAAAAGCCATAGGCAATTAACATCGATCCGTTGCTTAACATTTCAATCACCGGAACGTCTATATATTTGTTCCGTGAAATAGGGAAAGCGAAGTCAATATATTTAACACTGGCGCCTGTCTTTTCAATATGAAATACATAGTACAGAATTTGTTTTTG
>JAQBNQ010000436.1 GCA_028288545.1 Bacteroidota bacterium | reverse complement strand
GGTAAAAATCCCAAAACGTGGTATATACTTTTTCGGTGCCCATGATCTTTATTTTTGGCAAATATACTAATGCTTTGTTTTTGAGTAGTTATCAATAATGTCCTTTTCGAGTTTGCTTAAACTTTGTATTCCTTTTTTGCTGATCTTATCCAGTAAGCGGTCAATTTCCTGCTGTTTTTGTTGTTGTGCTTTATTGTAGCGGTCTTCTACGGTATAATATTTACTGCTTCGCTTTTTTGAAAAATAATTGTCTACCAGCATAAATTCGGGTCTTGTAACCAGCATATAAATAAAAATTGCTGAGGGTACCGCAGTCAAAATAATGGGCAGATAGTTTTCCAGCAGCATTTCCGGGTTCATGATGATGGCTACTACCATCCCCGCAAGGGCGCCTCCCAGGTGGGCTTCGTGCCCAACATTGCCGGCCATGGTTTTAATACCGTAAATGCAGTATAGCACATATAGCGTTCCATAAAGCCAGGCAGGAAAGTGTATCCGAAAAAAGATAAAGCCAATATCCATTTGAGGAAACAAGGCTATGCAAGCATAAATAACCCCGCAAACGGCGCCGGAGGCTCCTACTGCGGTGTAATCGCCATGACTGCGGTGTACATACAAGGCAAATAAATTGCCACCTACCAAAGCGCCAAAGTAAATTATCGTGTATTTGACAGGACCCAAATATGGTTCCAGTGCATCGCCAAATGCGAAAAGCGAAACCATATTAAAAAACAGGTGAGTCCAACTGATATGGAGGAAGCCCGAAGTAAGAAGACGCTTGTATTCCTTCCTGATCAAAATTCCGTCAACATCAAAGCAATTGTCGTAAAGGAAAGCGGAATCTGCCAAACCCCTGTAAGTGACAAACAGATTGACAAGAATGATAAGACCCGTAACTACTAAAAGATGTTCCATTAAAATACGCCCTCGTAAACCATAAAAATGATAATAAACCAGCGCTCCATTGCACAGGCAAAATAAAAAAAATGCAAAAGAGGTTTGTAAGTCCGGGGAATTATCTTCTACTTTGCAATACAAAGTGCTTTTAAAATGAACAATCCCAAGGACCAATTAGACCAGATAAAGGAAATACGTAGCATGATGGAGCGCTCATCGCGCTTTATTTCGCTCAGCGGACTTGCAGGCGTTTTTGCAGGATTTTTTGCCCTGGCAGGTGCAACTGCCTTTTACCTGTTTATACACCACAAGCTGCAGCACGAGTACATGTACTTTGCAGACCAAACAGGCATTGACCTGAGCCGCGACTTTATGCTATTTTGCATTGCTGACGCAGGAGCAGTAGTGACCTTATCCTTGCTGTTTGCTATTTTTTTTACTACCCGCAATGCTAAAAGCAAAGGACAAACCATTTGGGATGCCAGTGCAAGACGGCTTATTATTAACCTGATGATTCCCTTAGTAAGTGGTGGGCTTTATTGCCTAATACTGCTTAACTATGGCAGGTTTGGATTGATCGCACCTACCACGCTGTTGTTTTATGGCCTTGCTTTGGTAAATGCTTCTAAATACACCTTAGACGAAATAAGGTGGCTGGGATTTTCTGAAATCATTTTGGGCCTGATAGGTTGTTTTTTTATAGGATACGGCGTTACGCTATGGGCTTTGGGTTTTGGAATTATGCATATTGTATACGGCCTGATAATGTATGTTAGGTATGAAACCAAGCCAGTAGAAAAGAAATTTTGGTAAGCTTTGACAATGCAAATGGAACGCAGATTTTACATAGAGGAAGAAAGTGGAAAGCCGGTAATTGATTACCTGTTGGCCATAAAATATGATGCCCGCTCAACAACCCTACAGCGATTAAAGAATTTAACACAGGAGGAACTTGACTGGCAACCGTATGAAGGATGGAATTCGATTGGCGCTTTGTTGTCTCACATTATTGCAGGCGACCGGTATTTTAAAGCGGTTTTTATTGAAGAAAGAGAACTGACCGAAATTGAAAAGCAAGCATGGATGCCGGGCATGGATTTAGGGAAATATGTGAGTGAATTGCAAGGCAAGCCATTGGAATATTACATTGACGAGTTGACCAACACCTATCTTGAATCAAAAGAGGCCATTAAAAATATCAGCGTAGAAAAATTGTTGGAACGCAGGTTTGATACTTACGATAAAGTGAAAGGCAGCGACCTGGCATGGGTGTTATATCATGGTGCCGAAGATGAGGTGCATCACCGGGGGCAGATATCCATACTAAGAAAGCTGTATAAAATGAGGACGGTATAAAGTGAAAGATGTAATTGATAAACTGAATAAAGCATTTGAGAACCGGATACGGCTTGGTATTATGAGCGCGGTAATGGTAAACGATGCCGTTGACTTTTTAGTATTGAAAGAATTGCTGGATGTTACCGATGGAAACCTTGCCAGCCACATCAGCGCCCTGGAAAAACTGGATTATATAGCTGTGAAAAAGGAATTTGTGGGAAAGAAAACCAAAACGTCGTATGTGGCTACCAGTCTTGGCAGAAAGGAATTTAATTATCACCTGAACGCCTTAGAGAAATTGGTGAAACAGAATAGGAAATAAATTTTTTTGTCTTTTTACTTTGAATTACAAAGCACTTTTAAAATATGAAAATGAATCCGCAAATCCGACCTCTCAAAAAACAGATACGCCTTGCGTTGTTGTTTTTTATGATTGCCCTAGTACTAAGTGGCGCCACCGCCATGCCTGTTGAAATGGAATTAAACTTTCTGCTCCATCATTTATCCGCCGATGGAATTCCGTACCAATTGTTTG
>JAQBNQ010000376.1 GCA_028288545.1 Bacteroidota bacterium | reverse complement strand
TAGCCTTCTTCTTTAGCATTGCAATTGCCTTAACCGTCGAATCCTGTTGCGCCTTTTTAAGCGCTAGTCCTGTTTCTATTTCTGCCTTAACCCGAGCTAAAGAGTCTTCGGTTGCTTTTTTCCGTGCAGCGCTAACTACGCGCTTCAGCGAATCTTCACTCACCTTTTTCTTTAGCATTGCAGATGCTTTATCCAAAGAATCTTGTCGTGTTTTTTTAATTGCCCGGCTTCTTTCAATTTCAACTTTTACACGGACCAGCGAATCCTCGGTGGATTTTTTATGAGCAGCCATAACAACCCTTGCAAGCGAATCTTCACTTGCCCTTTTCTTTATTGCAATTGCTTTATCCGCCGAGTCCTGTTGTGCCTTTTTAATTGCTAATGCCTTTTCAGTTTCAGCTTTCGAACGGGCAATTGAATCTTCAGCAGCTTTTTTGAGCACCAGGTTTTTTTCAAAAACTGCCTTTGCCTTAGCCACCGAATCTGAAGCAGCCTCTTCTACTGCCTTTGCCCTTGAGTATTGAGCAGTATCCGGCTGTTTCTTTACCGGTTCATCCCGAATAATAACTACGTCAGGATTATCAACCTGTTTTTTGGTCTTTTCCTTTTTGCTGGCAGTCGCATCGCCCGACTTTTTCTTTGTGGCCTCGGTTTTTGCCTTTTGTAGGGAATCTTCAACCGCTTTTCTTCTTTGCAGTTCACTTAGATCGGGACTTTTTGTAACCGGTTCCGGCTCGTCCTGTTTGGTAACTACGGGCTTGTAAGTTTTAGTAACCACATCCACAGCAGGTTTAATGTTTTTATTATCGGGTTTCCTGGCGGAGTTGTAACCTTCCCGCACATCGGTTACGTTTTCAGCAATTGGTGGTAGTGAAACATCTAACTTATAATCGAGCGGTTGATCGAATCCTACAGTGGATATGTAAAACGTGGTATCGAAGTACTGATTGATTATACCCGGTGAGCGCTTATCAATGCTTACCTTATAGTTGGTTTCGTATTCTAACTTAAAATTATAGGAGCCATCAATACCGGTGGTAATCCGGTCCTCCTGGCGGGTCATCACATTTCTTAAAACTATAGTAGCGTTTTTAATAGGGAAATTTTCGTCCGCACTTCGGATAACTCCCAATAAGCGCATTCCATCTTTTTTAAGGACTGCAGTTACCGTCGCAGGGGATGGTTCGGCATTTTTATCGGTGCTAATGGTATAGGTAGTGTCAAAATACGCCGTATAGGTTATTTTGATGGTGTATTGCTGGTTCTTATTTGGCTTAAACTTAAAAGAGCCATCGAAGTAGGTTTTAAGCGAGGCGAAGGGTTTAGCCCCCTCTGTAATTTCCACCTTTGCCTGAAAAATGGGGACTAATATGCTGTCTAGCTTTTTTACATAGCCCGTAAACTCCTGCGCAAAAATGCTTGTGCAGGACATAATTAATAACAGACTTAGCAGCCTACTCTTCACAATCCAAAATAAAGTTTACTACACCGAAAGTTCCCGGTTGCGGTGCAATTTAGGTTCCAAATACGTGGCTGTATACGAATTTTTTGCACTAAAGATACCCTCTGGTATACCCTGGTAGACAAGGTGCCCCCCTTCATCGCCCCCTTCGGGACCTAAATCAATCAGCCAGTCAGCACATTTTATTACATCCATGTTGTGCTCAATTACCAATACAGAATGCCCTGCTTCTATCAATTGGTTAAAGGATGACATCAGCTTGTTTATGTCGTGAAAGTGAAGCCCCGTGGTAGGTTCATCGAAAATGAAGAGGATTGGATTGGGTGCAGCGCCGCGCGTTAAAAACGAGGCTAACTTTACCCGTTGAGCTTCTCCCCCGCTTAAAGTGGAACTTGATTGCCCCAGTTTTACATATCCCAAACCTACATTGCGCAGGGGGGCCAGTTTTATAACAATATCGTTGTTTTCTTTAAAAAACTCCATGGCTTCATCCACACTCAACTCCAGTATTTCATAAATGCTCTTGCCTTTGTACTGAACCTCCAGTATTTCTTCTTTAAATTTTTTGCCGTTACATTCTTCGCACTTTAAATGCACGTCCGCTAAAAATTGCATTTCTACAATCACCTCGCCATCCCCCTTGCAGGTTTCACATCTTCCGCCTTCTACGTTAAATGAAAAATCCTTAGGCTGGTATCCACGTATTTTTGATAGCTGCTGTTTGGAAAATAACTCTCGAATGCTGTCGTAAGCCTTTACATAAGTAACCGGGTTGGAACGCGAACTGCGGCCTAGCGGATTTTGGTCGATCATTTCAACGGCAGTAATGCGCTTAAGATCACCGGTCAGGTCTTTAAAGGTTCCGGGTTTTTCTCCTGCACCATCAAACATACGCATCAAGGCAGGGTATAGGATCTTTTTGATAAGCGTGGTTTTGCCCGAACCACTTACCCCACTTACTACGGTTAATGCATTTAAAGGAAAACGCACATCAATATTTTTAAGATTATGTTGCGTTGCCCCTTTCAGATCAAGCCAGTTAGAAGGCTTCCGGCGCTTAGCGTTGTATGGAATTTCCAATTCGCCATTTAAGTATTTAGCCGTAAGTGTATTTTGCTGCAGCATATCTTTCGAACTGCCATTGTACATTACTTCTCCACCAAAAATTCCAGCCTCCGGCCCCATATCAACAATATGATCGCTGGCCTTCATAATATCTTCGTCGTGCTCAACAATTACAACGGTGTTACCCAGGTTGCGCAAATTTTTAAGCACCTTAATCAACCGCGCTGTATCGCGCTGGTGCAGGCCAATACTGGGCTCATCTAAAATATAAAGCGAGGAAGTAAGATTACTGCCAATAGAGCGGGTAAGATTTATTCTTTGTGTTTCGCCACCGCTTAATGTATTGGATAAACGGATCAGGGTAAGATATCCCAAACCCACGTCCATCATAGTTTGCAGACGGTTTTTAATTTCCAGCAAAATGCGCTCTGCCACTTTTCCGTCTGTTTGCGATAGCTCCATTTGCTTAAAAAATGCATGGAGGTCTTTAATCGGGATCAGCAAAAAGTCAGTAATGTTTTTGTCATTGATCTTAACGTATTGAGCATCCGGTCTAACACGGGAACCCTTACAATCGGGGCAGGTTGTTTTACCCCTGTAACGGCTCGCCATTACGCGGTACTGTATCTTATAGCTTTTCTCTTCCAGGTATTTGAAAAACTCAGTAAGACCGTTAAAA
>JAQBNQ010000361.1 GCA_028288545.1 Bacteroidota bacterium | reverse complement strand
TGTTAATATATTTTTTATCAAAGTCGGCGCCGTTTAGTTTGGTAATATCCTGTATGGCCCTCTGATGATCAATATTCAAATTTGTTGGCAGTACAAAATTATTATTCGACGCAATCGACTGGATATTTGTATTTATATCTCTGTGGTCTTTAACCAAAGTAGCTGCAAGATTTTTCACATCAGCATCCAGCCCATTTGTTGCCGCAAGCTGTGATAATTGAAGCTCATACATACCCAATTCATACCATTTTACCAAAAATTTGGAGGCGTCTCTCATTACATCCTTATTTGCCCGGATGGCTGAATCGGCATTTCGCTCCTGTGCTCTATTAGCAGAGTCGGTTTTTGCGATAAATTTCTGGTTGGCCGAATCAGCTACATCGACACTGTTCTTTTGGTTTGTGTGACAGGCTGTTAGGCATACCAGCATCAAGAGCTGACCCATTATGAAATAATTTTTAATGATAGTTTTCATGATCGATTTATTGATAGGCAAGTTGATCGTTATGTATATTAATGGCCAGAATTGCTAAACCTTAACAATAGATTGATACAAAATGTTTTATGTCGGAACATGCAATGCCGGTGACCGCCCGCTAAGAATTAATTGGGCCGGGTAGTTTACGGCTATCGCCGTAAACTCATGCTGATAATTACTTTAAAATAGTGTAAAACATGGCTATAGCCGCCGCGCCCATCGCAACAAAAGTGACCCACAATATTGTTTTTGAAAGCCAGCCGCTTTTAAATTCGCCCATTACTTTTTCGTCGCTTGAAATTCTAATGATCAAAAATAAAAGCGGAACAGCGGCCACGCCGTTTAATACTGCTGAATATACCAAAGCCTTTACCGGGTCGATACCGATGAAATTAATGACCAGTCCAACAACAGTTGCCGTGATAATAACACCATAAAACCCCCGCGCCTTTTTGGGTTTTAAATTTAAGCTGGCTTTCCACTTAAACGCTTCGGAAACTGAATACGCGGCAGAACCGGAGAGTACAGGTATAGCCAATAACCCCAGGCCAATAATCCCAATAGAAAATATCAGTTTTGACAGGAAACCTGCGTGTGGAAAACTGTGTACAAGCGGCTCAAGGGCTTTTGCCGCGTCAGCCGCTGTATTAACATTTCTTACGCCGCTGTTGTGCAAAACTGTTGCGCCTACAACAATAATGCTCCAGGTGGCAAATTCCGAAAATATCATGCCGAAGGTATTATCCAGTCGCATCTGGCGTACGCTAATCCAGCTTACAAAAGTCTTCCCCCTTTTTAATAAATGCTTCTCCTTATCTTCCTCTACCTCCTGTGATGCTTCCCAAAAAAACATATAGGGCGAAATTGTTGTACCCAGCACACCGGTGATGATAAAGAAAAAGGCAAATGAAAACTCAAAATGCGGCACAACCGAAGCTCTCAATATCGTTGACCAGGGTTGATTCACAATAAATACTGTTATGGGATATGCCAGCAACGTGATTGCCAGCCATTTTAAAATTTTTGAATAGGTTTTGTAGTTAGTATATATCTCCAATAATAATATAATAGCGGTGAATATTAAAGTTAATACGATGAACGGCGCTGGTATGAGCAATTGAGCGGCAGCAGCCATTGCGCCAAGGTCGGCGCCTATATTTATTGTGTTGGCAATAACCACGAGACCGACAACCGCGTACAGAACTGTGCGGCTATAACACTCTCTTACTATCGTGGTAATCCCCTTGCCGGTTACCAAGCCTATCCTTGCACAGGCTTCCTGCACGGCTGTCATTAGAGGCAGCATATAAAGGGCGGTCCATAGCTGCCCGTAACCAAACTGGGCACCAGTTTGCGAATAGGTGGCAATGCCCGAGGGATCATCGTCAGCCGCGCCGGTAACCAAGCCGGGGCCAAGTTTACGCCAAAAACCTTTAATAGTAACTGCCAGTTCAGTGCTCGATTTCATAAATAGCCGTTTGGTTGAAGTTATTAGTAATAACTGAAATCAAAAGGAATTTTTTGATTCCACTGTATAATAAAGTTATCGGCAATTTGTTTTACGTATAGAATTGGCCATTAATAATAAAAATAATTTCAGCCAACCAGATAACGCTTTATTTAAAAAAATATAAATTATAATTTTTTATTTTTACAGCTACCTATGAGTACTGGTTCACTGCCTGTTTTGCCCGAAAATATTTTTCAAATTGTATTTGAAAAATCTCCGGGTTCATTGCTTGTTAAGGCCGACTTGCCGCATTTTACGATCGTGGCCGCGAGCGATTCTTATTTAGAGATTACGGCAAGCTCAAGGAAAGACATTTTAGGCAAAGGATTTTTTGAAGTGTTCCCCGATGATGAAAAGTTTGACGAGGATACAAATGCCCGTTATGTATTTACAAAGGTAGTGGAAACCGGTGAGGCAATTGAGGTTCCGACATATCGGTTCGACGTTTATAACAAATCGAAAAAGCAGGATGAAATAAGGTACTGGTCATGCTGTAATACCCCGATCCTGAATCCCGATCGTAAAGTAGCCTATATATTAAATACGGTGGTTGATATTACAGACGAGGTAAAGGCAAGGGAAGCCGCGCTTGAAAGTGAAAGTCGTTTACGCCTGGCTGCAGAAGCCGCTGAATTTGCCACATGGGATTTGAATTTGCTGAATCAAACGTTCATTTATTCGCCCCGCTTATCCGAAATTTTTGGTCATCCACCCGAAACAGTTATTACGCTTGATGATATCCGGAAGCAAGTGAACAAAGATGATATGCAAAATATTGTCGTAAAAGCGTATGAGCAAGCGTTAAAATTGGGCAACTATTTATATGAGGTTCGGATAAACTGGCCTGATGGCTCCCTGCATTGGATAAAAACCCAGGGATTGGTCATAAAAGATAAAGAAGGTCAGCCTGTTAGAATGCTCGGAACCATTTTGGATACGACTGAAACCAAACGCGACGAGATCAGGAAGAACGATTTTATTGCTATGGCAAGCCACGAGTTAAAAACGCCGTTAACCTCGCTAAAAGCATATATCCAGCTATTGGCTAAAAAACTGGCTTCATCAGATGATGGTTTTGTTATCAATAGCCTGGACAAAGCCGGCATCCAGATAAATAAAATGACCGATCTTATCTATGGTTTTCTTGATCTTTCAAAACTTGAGCCCGGTATGCTGCAACTTGTTAAAGAGGATTTTGAAATTAATAAACTGATTAGTGATTGTTTAGCTGAGATGAAACTCACACATCCCGGTCATATCATCAATTTTGAACCACAAAAGAATATAATTGTAAAAGCGGACAGAGAAAAGATCGGCCAGGTTATAACCAACTTTTTAAGTAACGCTATCAAATATTCCAATAAGGGCTGTACTATAATTATATCCTGCAAAAAAACGGGTAGTAATGTAACAGTCTCCGTTACCGATAAAGGAATTGGTATTAAACCCAAAGACCAGGAAAAACTATTCCAGCGTTTTTATAGGGTTGAAAGCGAACGGATGAAAAATATTTCCGGGTTCGGCATCGGATTGTACCTGGCAAATGAGATCATACAACTCCACAAAGGGGAAATAGGAGTGGAGAGTGCGGAGGGCAAGGGCTCAACGTTCTATTTTAGCTTGCCACTGCCGGATTAAAAACTTAAGTTTTTAATCCGGCAG
>JAQBNQ010000357.1 GCA_028288545.1 Bacteroidota bacterium | reverse complement strand
TTCCCGCATTCATCATAGTTTCGTTCAGCAGGTTTTTATCCAACTTGTCAACCTGGTCTACAATAAAATTGAAGGTGCTGAAAAAGTTTTGTTTTGAAGGCTGAAAAGTGATGCGGAAGATACCACTGAAGTTGTTGGCCTCATATTCTACCCTAAACACTTTACATCCCATTTTTGTAAGCTTGGCGTGGATGTAATTGTTTTTATCATCCAGCATTGCGTTTAGCAAATACCCATAACGGCTTTCGCGTTCGTTAGCGCTGGTGCCCGGAAACTGCCAGCAGATCTGAAATTCAGGATTTTTAATAGTGTCTTCTACCACAAACTGGGTGGTATAGGCAGTTGGCCGTATATCCACTATCTTGGTTATGTTCTCCGGGTTGAATTCGCTTTTTATCAGGGTATTGAAAATGGCATCAAACTGATCGCGCACTACGGTGGGGGTAAAATTGCCGGTAATAACTGCCACGCTATTATTACAAACGTAGTAGCGGGCATAAAAATTACGAAGTGCTGAACCGGTTATATTTTTGAGCGAATTCGGATTGCCGCTTATTTCCAGTTTGGCGTGGTCCTGTTTAAAGAGGGCCTTTAGCACTTTGTCTTCAAAAACTTTGCGCTTATCATACCGGGCCTCTTCCAGTGTTTTTAATCCTGCGCTTATCCACCTCGAAATTTCTTCACCCGTAATTTTTACGTTGAATACTGAATCGCGAAGCAGGTATAAACACTGGTTTAGGTTAACGGCCGAAGTATTGATCTTAAAAACCGAGTGTTCGGTGCTTGAGTAATCATCAAAAGTTGTGTTTTGAAAAGAAATCGAACTGTTGTTGTTGCGCAGTCGCTTGTTAATTTTTTCGGCAAGGATGTTATGGATAACGCTGGCCATGCCGCTTAAGGAATCTGTTTCGTATGAGCAGCCCGTTCTAATAAGCATGGTTACCTCAACATTGCCCGTGCCGGGAGTAGGCATTACTATTACGTTCAGGCCGTTTTGAATTTTGGCGTAAAGCAGGTTTCCCGAAATGGTGGTTTCGGTTTGTGCCTTTAAAAGCGTAGGAAAAGCCAGGAATGCCAGCAGCAAAATGCGCAACGAATTAGTTAAGCTCATGCCGCAAATTTTGGAAATACAATTCTTTCTTTCAAATTTGTTGAAATTTAAATCACTTATGAAACGCTTAGCCCCTGTATTTATCATCATATCTTTAGTCTGTTTCGGTTTTTCTTCCTGCAAAAAATGTTACACCTGCGATTTTGGCAACGGTGATATTCGTAAATTTTGTTCAAAGGACTTTCCTGATGGCACCGCTGGTTTAAATCTTACCATTAAGGGCTATAAGGACGAAGGTTACGTTTGCAGCCAGAATTAAAAAATCAAAGTCAGCTTCCATCATTTTGTTTGATGGAACTCGTCTATTGCTTTTTTCACACCTGCATTAGCTAATAACAACTCCTTACTTTTTTGTTCGTCAAGTCCTGTGGCCTCCATTACCATCCTGGTGCCGCGCTCTATCAACTTATCGTTGCTCAGCTGCATATTCACCATTTTGTTATCCTCTACTCTTCCAATTTTAATCATTACGGCTGTGCTTATCATGTTTAGCACCAGCTTTTGTGCTGTGCCAGCTTTCATTCGGGTGCTGCCTGTAACAAACTCGGGGCCGGTAATAACCTCAATCGGGTAATCGGCTTGTTGAACTACGGCGCTTTCGGGGTTACAGGTAATACAGCCTGTGGTAATTCCGTTTTGGCGGCAACTTTTTAAAGCCCCCACCACATAAGGGGTACTGCCCGAAGCCGCTATGCCTATTACCACATCCTTGCTGTTAATCTCATGGCTCTTTAAATCAGCCCAGCCTTGCTCAACGCTATCCTCGGCAAACTCCACCGCTTTTCTAATTGCACTATCGCCGCCGGCAATAATGCCTATTACCATTCCCTGCGGAACCCCAAATGTGGGTGGGCATTCGCTGGCATCCACTACGCCTAACCTGCCGCTGGTGCCGGCACCTATGTAAAAAAGCCTTCCGCCAATGGTCATTTTATCTGCAATTACATCTACCAACTGCTCAATTTTAGGAATAGACTGCTCTACAACTTCCGCAACCTTATGGTCCTCACGGTTTATATTGCTGAGCAACTCGCTGGTGCTCATTTTTTCAAGATGCCTGTACGGCGATGGCGATTCGGTAATTTTCATTTTTTTGGTAAACGAGTGCCAAAGTTAATTTTATTTTTGCCGCTCAATTTGCTTAATGGACAACAACAACGAAAAACAGAAACTCTATTCATACTCTTCAAGAACTTCTTCCAGGCCATCCAGTCCATACACGCCCTTTATTTATGCGCTGATACTTGCTTTTGGGGTAATGCTGGGTTTTGCCATCAATACGATTACGGTTGGCAAACAAAGCCCAATTAGCGGCAAGTACGATAAGGTGAGCGATATAATAAACTACATTTCGCTAAAATATGTCGATACCATTAACCGGGCCCAGCTTATAGATAAGACCATTGATAAAATGCTCTCCAATCTCGACCCGCACTCAGTTTATATCCCGGCAAAAGACGTTGGCGAAATGAACGAATCACTGGAAGGGAACTTTGAGGGAATAGGCATTGAGTTCTATATTGTTCAGGACACTATTACTGTTGTTACAGCCATACCAGGCGGACCTTCAGAACTGGCTGGCGTAAAGGCCGGTGACCGCATTATCCGCATTGAGGATAGCACCGTGGCAGGAGTTAAGATAAAAGAGGCAGATGTAAAACATAAACTGCGCGGCCCTAAGGGCAGCATGGTAAAGGTGTCTATGCTGCGTGGAGGAGCCGCTAAACTGATTGATTTTAAAATATCGCGCGATAAAATTCCTTTGTACAGTATTGATGCAGGATACCTGATGACCCCCGAAGTGGGCTACATCCGCATCAGCAATTTTGGTGCGAATACCCATGAAGAGTTTACCGACAAATTAAACGACCTGCAGAGAAAAGGGATGAAGAAACTGATCATCGATCTTCGCGGCAATCCGGGTGGCTATTTACAGGCTGCAACCTCTATTGCCGACGAATTAATATCGGGCGATAAATTGCTGGTTTATACAAAGGGCCAGGCTTTCCCAAGGCAGGATTACCTTGCGGCCAAGCCGGGCATATTTGAGCGCGGCGATCTATGTATTTTAATTGACCAGGGCTCTGCATCTGCCAGCGAGATACTTTCGGGCGCTATACAGGATTGGGACCGCGGTACTATCATCGGCCGTACTTCGTTTGGAAAAGGATTAGTGCAGGAACAATACGAACTACGCGACGGCTCGGCCCTGCGCCTTACTGTGGCACGTTATTATACGCCTTCGGGCAGATGTATACAGCGTTCATACGCCAAGGGAACAGAAGACTACTACAACGATGTATACGAGCGCTATAGCCGCGGAGAGTTTGTGCACGAAGATTCTATTTTCAGCAAGGACACTACGGTTTATAAAACATCGAAGGGTAGGAGAGTATATGGCGGCGGAGGTATAAGGCCTGATATTTTTGTGCCTATGGATACCTCGGGCGATAACGAATATTTTTACGCCATTCGCTCGTTTGTGCCCGAGTTTGTTTACAGGTACTCCTCGCACAACGCTGCAGTTTTAAGCCAGTTTAAAACGGAAGAAGACTTTAAAAAGGGATACGTTGTGCCCGAGCAAATGGCTAATGATTTCTTCGTGTTCGCGCAGTCCGAAGGTCTAAAGGACAACCCGGCCAAAGCTAAACGCGCCACCGAAAAACTGAAACTATACCTAAAAGCATTTATTGCAAAGCAGGTGTGGAGAATGGATGGTTACTACTACATCATCAACGATGAAGACAACGTAGTAAAAGCTGCCCTCAAAAACTTCAGCTCTTCAGTATCGAAATAGAACGCCTGCCTGTCGGCAGACAGGCTGATTTATTATCATCATTATGATAAAATTATGATCAATACAATGTATTAGCATTTCTGCTTTATCATAACTCATCATAAAAATCATAACTAATCAGCGTTCTATAATTTATTTGGCGCTGGCAATCCACGACGGCACCGTTATGCGGATATTCGACATTTTGCCTTTTAGGTTTACG
>JAQBNQ010000343.1 GCA_028288545.1 Bacteroidota bacterium | reverse complement strand
TTCGCAATCCAATATTTATTGCCACGTATTAGTTAAAGTGTTTCTTCTTCCGCACCTTAACATCGGAAATCTTTTCTTGACATGCATTTGGCACAGGTATCATTCTAAACTGCACAAAATCCGATTTAGGAAATTGAATCACTTCCTTTAGTTGCGGACGGTCCGCAACGGGATTGTAATTTACTACCAAAAACTCGGTATCAAGTTTGTACTTATCGGCATAATAGCAATACCAGGTAATGCAATTTTGAAGCCTCTGCTCAAAATCACCCCCGTAATTGTCGTTGCGGCCCGCCACAACTATCGAAAGATAAGGTTGCTTAGTCATGCTTATTGCTGCTAATATTCCAATTTTTTACCCCGAAAGCAAGTGTGTATTCCTTATGTACTAAAAACCATTACATTTGCGCCACAAAAAAATTACCATGGGAAGAGGAGATAAAAGAACTGCAAAGGGAAAAAGATTCAAAGCATCGTTCGGAAAGTCAAGACCGCATAAGGCAAAAAAGACAATAGTTAGCGCTGCGCCTAAAAAAGAAAAAGCAGTAAAGGCTGAAAAACCAGCTGTAAAGAAAGCACCTGCTAAAAAAGCAGCTGCTAAAAAGAAAGCCGCAGAAGAATAATAAGGGCTCAGCCCGTGAATAGAAGCCTGGCGTTCATTGTTATTACGATAATAATGAATGCCGGTATTCTGTCTATCCTCAATCCTGTTCCATCATTTTAGTGTAGGTCTTAATAAATATGGCGCCCAGGTTTTTGTGCGGAGGTATGTAGTCCAGGAACCTTTCATAGGCTTTGGCATCATCCTTTGCGCTTATTTTTACGTCCAGTTCCTTCCAAAGGCTTTGCCATTCCACATCCTTTCCCTTCCTGATGTATTCAGCTATTAATTTCAGCATCGGATTATTTACAACACGTGTTCCTATTTGTTTGGAGGATATAATACTTATCTCGGGTGAGTGTTCCAGTATGGTAGATATGCTGTGATAGCCTCCGCAACTTCCCAGCACAAATATCTGCGTGTTGTCTTTTATTTTATCGATTGTTTTAGCCGCATAGTAGCTATGGCCCCGGTGCACCATTACGTTAGGTTCGTAACTGCTATCAGCAAATATTTTTTCGATAGCTGCCTGGCCGTCATATTCGTTCTTCGATTTATTGGCGTATATATCTACATGCTTTCCCGTTTTGGATTGTATGATGATGTAGATCCCTGAATCTATAACGTTCCAGTTGGGATCGCTAAACGTTTTCATAAATGACGAAAAGGAAGCCTCGCCATCCTCATCATCATAAAAATAGATCAGCCAGCGGTCAACGCTATCGCTTGTAAACAGGCGCTCATTATTTATCTTATCAAAATCAGGTAACGAATATTGACTGGCCACCGAAGAAAACCAATCGCCGCCCGAAATACTTTTCTCTACAAAAAGGCTGGATAGTAGCCCATAAATGGCTTTGCCACGCACTGCATTTTTCGCACTTAGTTTAAGATACTCCAGTTTGATAGTGCCCTTCAAAATCTTAAGCACCAGCGAATCTGTTATACTACCAAAGGCATCTGCTACTTCAACCGCCTGCGATAGGTCGTTGTATTTTTCCAATCCACTGGCAAACTTTATCATCAGCATCTGCTGGTGTACAGCTGTCATGCTTTGAAGGAATGGACCCAGTTTGCCAAACCCCGCACACATTTTTACAAAGGTCCTGAAACGGTTGTCGCCTAATTCCCCTAAAAACTCGTAGCCTGAAACAGGGCCTAGTTTTATCATCATTCTTGTAAATAGCCCGTTAAAGGTAGAGGTGAATATTTCCTCTTCGCTGTATACTATCAGGGTATAAATATCCTCCGCCGGTAGTTTTTCGATGGAGGCAAAACGTACCGCATCTTTTTCGTTATGCAAATCATTCAATACCCTGATAAATTTCAATGAGTATATCTCCAGGTCATTTTCAAGCGAGTAAACCCCAAGTGGATTTTTCTTTGCCCGTATCTTTAACATCGCTTCCAAAAACTTTTGTGGGTCGTTGCCAATGGCGTCAGCCTTTTCCATGGTGTATTTGCCACTCATAATGTCATCCAGCAATGTAAAGGCGTTTGATTTGCGCGAGAATTTATTCTTAATAGCCAATATGGTTTTTACAACGGTATCCTCACTTTTTTTCAAGGCCTCATAAACCGGGTCGCCGGGATTGAAATACCGCTTTACTGTTACCGGGGCGATCTTGGCGGACTCCTCCAAAACATGAAGGGCGTAATCGCGATTTCGGTACAGGTCATAGTTAACAAAAACCTGCTCGGGCCTATAATGCGCTGCAAAAATTAAAAACGAATCGGCGCAACTTTCATTTTTTATCAGTCCAAAGGTTCTAAAGGTATAGCTGATGTTAGTGGTGGCGTAATCATACAGTTTCTTTTGGACGATCGCATTCAATTCTCCCAGCATAAAACGGAAAACATTGTCATACCGTTTTACCAGGTAAACAGTATTGCGGTTTACCCTTCTTAACTGGTAGTAAAGGCTTTCGCGAAATATCTTTTTCCTGCCTTCGTCAAAGCCTGAATTGTCTATTATTTGCTGAATAGAATCTACTTCGCCAAAATAAACCCGTTGGGCATAAGCGGTTGTTGCAGAATCTCCCAAGTCAACCCGGCCATCAAAAACGCCATCCATCATATCAATGCGACGTTGGTCTTCATCAATATAATAGTCTGGTTTTATTACAACGGATTTTGTGACGATTGAATCGCGAAAGGAAGAATTACCCGCATATAGACAAGCAACTGCGGAAGTAACAAAAACAAGTGCCAGGATAGATCTGCGTAACACAGGAAAACTCATTTATGCTCCCAGGATTTTGTAGTAGGACCTTATAAAAATAGCTTCAAGGTTTTTGTTGGGTGGCACATAATCACTGAAGTACTGATTGCTTCCAAGCTTATCGCGCATTTTATCCCAAAACTCGTTCCACTCAATATCCTTACCGGTTCGTATATTTTCATTCAGTGCAAAAAGCATCACATCGTTTATCGCCTTGGTACCAACCTGTTTGGTTGAAATTATATGTGCCTCCGGTGCGTTTTGCAGCGCCATTGAGATCTTATAAAAGCCTCCGCACGATCCCACAAATATCAGCCTGGCCGAGATAGGAATTTTTTCAAGTGTAGCCTCCGTATGGAAACTATGTCCCCGGTGAACAATTACTGTTGGCACCAGGCTTTTCTCTTTCATATAGGCATTAATAGCGTTCATGCCGTTTACC
>JAQBNQ010000290.1 GCA_028288545.1 Bacteroidota bacterium | reverse complement strand
GCCGGCTTTTTGTTTTTCGGATCGTATGGTCACCTTTTTATAAAGCTGGACGAATCCAATCAAAGAAAGCTGGAAACACTGAGAAGTATCTTTGTCGAGGAGTTTGAAACCTCCGGCAGCACACAATCTGAAATGCTTAAAATGCTATTAAAAAGGCTTATCATTATCGGCACGCGATTAGCAAAAGAGCAATATGTCAAAAATCAGCCTGTTGAGTCTGATAGTTTCGACACCGTCAGAAAATATAACTTATTAGTAGACAGGAATTTTAAAACGCAGCACCAGGTTCAGTTTTATGCCGGCGAATTAAGTAAATCCCCAAAAACATTATCAAACCTGTTTGCGCGCTATCATCATAAACTGCCTTTGCAAATTATTCATGACCGTATAATTGACGAAGCAAAAAGGTTGTTTTTTTATACAGACAAGTCGGCTAAGGAGATTGCCTACGAGCTGGGTTTTGAGGATGCGGCACACTTTAGCCGGTTCTTTAAAAATATAACAGGCCAAAATATTTCAGAATACAAAAAAGAAGGATAATTCATTATCCGGGCCGTACTCCAAATCAAGGCTATTACAGCCTTTCTGTTTATCTATACTATCCCTTCTTTTCAAACCTGCTAAGCCATTCAAACCGATCCGTTACTCCAACTAAAACCCTGCAGTTTGTATGGCGACAACTCCGGCAATTTAGCAGACTGTAATAATTAAAAATAAGCTAATCAGTAAAATGTACCGCAACCCAACTAATTACCACCGTACCAATAAACTGGCAGCCAGTACCTTTGATCAACAAAAAAATTAAAAAGATGGACAAAAAAGCAGCAAGTGAATTAATTATTCAAAGCATCAAAAACAAAAAAGTAAAATTTCAGGATTTAGCAAACGCTACCGGTAATAGCTTAATTTTTACGATACACGCCCTGCATGGTCAGGCTACTTTGGATGAGGCAGCAGCCGGAAAAATCGGAGAGATTTTATCGCTATCACCAGAGCTGGTAGCATCGTTACAGGAAATTCCGCTGAGAAGTGTATTACAAGCTACCCCTACTGACCCAACTTTGTATCGGTTAGTTGAAATGATGCAAAATTACGGCCCGGACATTAAAGCCGCCATTAATGAGCTATTCGGAGACGGCGCAATGAGCGGTATTGATTTTAAGATAGACATCGAAAAAGTTGAATCACCTAACGGTGCCCGCGTAAAACTTGTTTTAGATGGAAAGTTTTTACCATTTAATAAATTTTAAGCAGGTGTCAGGAGCATAAAGACAGTAAAAATTTCTTTATGCTCCATAACAAAAGGAAAACCAATAAAGATAAAATTAAGAAATCATGGAATTGAAATTAGCGCAAACAGACAGCTATAAAGCCCTGCTCAAAGCAAATAGCGACTGGGCAACTAAACGGGTACAGGAAGAACCTGACTTTTTCAACAAACTGGCTGCGGGTCAAAGTCCGGAGATATTATGGATAGGTTGTGCAGACAGCCGGGTTCCGGCAAATGAAGTTACAGGCACGAGAGCGGGTGAAGTATTTGTACATCGTAATATTGCAAATGTAATCGTACATTCGGATATGAACATGCTGAGTGTTCTGGATTACGCGGTAAATGCATTAAAAGTTAAGCATGTGATTGTTGCCGGCCATTACGGGTGCGGTGGTGTTACAGCTGCATTAAGCAAAAAACAATTTGGCCTGATAGACAACTGGTTAAGGCATATCAAGGATGTTTATCGCATGCATAGCCACGAGGTGGACGCTATTGCGGATGAGACAGAAAAAGTAAACCGCCTGGTAGAACTTAATGTAGAAGAACAGGTTTACAATTTGTGCAGAACAACGGTTGTGCAAAACGCATGGAAAGAGCGCACCGATCTGGAAGTACATGGATGGGTTATTGACCTGAAGACGGGGCTTGTTAAGGATCTGAATGTAACTCACAGGGATGCACACAGCTTAGGGTATGTGTATGAATTAAATGAAGAACCTGTTAGGAGCCACTAATATTACTTTTGAGCATGAAAAGTGAGTTTAAAGTATATGATATTTGCGAATTTTCTTTAAATAGACAGGAGGACGTTATTGTCAGTCGTTTTGCTGTCTATTTAAAAAATCTTAAAAACCTTCATTTTCCGCATCGTCACGACTTTTATCACCTGATATTATTTACGCATGGTGGTGGTAACTTTTCAATTGACTTTCAAAATTTCAGGATCATCCCATACAGGGCTTATTTTATGGCACCAGGACAGGTACACGGCTGGGATTTTGAAGGTGATATGGATGGCTATGTTATCAATTTCTCTACCCAGTTTTTCCAATCCTTTTTATTAAAATCAGATTACCTGGATCAATTCTATTTTTTAAATGGTATCGCGGGTGATTCCGTAATTGATATTTTGGAAGAACAAAGAACGCCAATTATCGAAATTTTTGAAAATGCGGTTATAGAGATGGAAACACAACACCGGTTTAAAACCGATGCGGTACGGGTTTGGATCCTGCAGCTTTTTTTGCAGATCGGAAATATGAACGTAAGAAGTGAAGTCCACGCAGCAGACTCCTATAACATGACCTTGTTACGAAACTTTGAAAAGTTGATTGAGAAAAATTACCTGAACCTCCGGTTACCCAAACAGTATGCCGAGCTTTTATTCATCACGCCTAATCACTTAAATGCACTGTGCAATGAAGCACTGGGCAAGTCTGCAGGAGATTTGATCCGGAACAGGATTGCCCTGGAGGCTAAGCGGATGCTGATTAATTTTAGTTTGACGGTCACAGAAATTGCGTACGCGTTAAACTTTGAAGACAACTCCTATTTTTGCAAATTCTTTAAGAAACAAGCAGGGCTGTCGCCCGATGGATTCAGGAAGCACATTCATACAGATACCAAATAAGTAGTGGTAACGCGCTGCCAACTTCAAATGCCCCTGTTAAATGCAAGTGCCAACCACTTGTAAGCAATTACGAGAAATTCATAGTTGATTGATCTTCTATTTCCTCTTTATAATTTAACCCAAACAAAGGAGTTCTCATCATAAAAAAGCTTCAATCCCTATTTTGTGCATTTGTAGTTTTGTTTACTCCTCCAGCTGCATCGGTAAATGATGAGTAAAAAGTACCGTAAATAGGCCGATTATTACCGTACCGCCTCACTTTAAGCCTCTAATTTTGAATGCATTATTAAGCAACAACAAAGAGAAAACAAGAGGGGCAAATCGATGCTCATTATCGTTTCCCTGAAGGTTGTTGAGTATAAGAAGAGATGAAAAGTGAATTTCCCTTATTTGACATTTGCCATTTTAATGAGCACAAAAAAGTGATCGTCAGCAGGTTTGCTGTGTTCGTGAAAAAATTTAAGAAAACCACTTTTCCCCGTCGTCATGATTTTTATCATATGGTTTTGTTTACCGAAGGCAGCGGAAAATTTTCGATAGACTATCAAACCTGTTCCATCAGCCCATACCAATTTTATTTCATGACACCGGGACAAATACACGACTGGCACTTTGAGGGAGAGATAGATGGGTATATTATTAATTTTCCAGCCCAGTTTTTCCAGTCATTTCTGCTGAGAGCAGATTACCTGGATCAATTCTTCTTTTTTAATGGAAACGTTCAGGACTGCATTATTGAAATACCCGAAGAGCTGAGGTGGACAGTAGTTGAATTGATTGAAAAGGCGATCACGGAAATCGAGAAAGGTAACAAGTTTAAGGATGACACGGTTAGGGTGTTGCTGCTCCAATTGTTTATGGTAATAGGCAATATGGATAGCCGGGGCAGGCAATCTACCGTTGAATCGGGCAAAAACGCCCTGCGTCAAAATTTCGAAAAGCTGATCGATGAAAATTATCTCCGTTTGCGACTTCCCAGGCAATACGCAGAAATGTTACATGTAACCCCCAATCACTTAAATAGGCTATGTAATGAGCTGGCTGGCATATCTGCGGGCGATCTGATCAGGAACCGGATTATACTGGAAGCGAAACGGTTGCTCATCAATTTAAATTGGACTGTTACAGAGGTTGCATACAAACTCAATTTTGAAGACAGTTCCTACTTCTGTAAACTTTTCAAAAAACAAAC
>JAQBNQ010000272.1 GCA_028288545.1 Bacteroidota bacterium | reverse complement strand
TTTAGAAATAGGTGAAACCGGTATTATTAAAGGATTAGAAGAGTTACTTCAATCCGTGAACGACATTTAATTGATGGTTTTATGAAGAGTGACAAAATAACAACATTGTTTCTTGATATAGGTGGCGTTTTGCTTACTAATGGATGGGGTCGCGAAGAACGACATAGGGCTATTGAAAAATTTAACCTTGATAAAAATGAAACCTCCGACAGGCATGAGTTAGTGTGGAGCACTTACGAGTCAGGGAAGTTGGATCTGCAAGACTACCTGACTTACGTTGTGTTTTATCGCGAAAGAACTTTTAGCAGGGAAGAATTTATTGTGTTTATGATGGAACAATCGCAGCCACGTGAAGGGGCCATTGATTTTTTCAAACAACTAAAAAAGGAACGCGGTTTTAAAGTAGTAGCCCTCAGTAACGAAGCCCGTGAATTGAACGAATACAGAATTAAGAAATATAAACTGGATGAGCTTTTCGATTTTTATGTTTCTTCCTGCTATGTCCATCTTCGAAAGCCCGACCCTGATATTTACAAACTGGCTTGTGACAACACTCAAACTTTACCCGGCAATGCGCTATATATTGACGATCGTTTAATGTACATTGAAATGGCAAGAAGCCTTGGCATCGAAAGTCTGCATTACGAAAATTTGAGTGACGCGAAAAATTATTTTAAAAAAGTGTAAACTCAAGCGACAAAACAATACTAATGGAAGCACAATATGATTATGGAATGATAGGCATAGGAACCATGGGGCGCAACCTGGTTTATAACATGTGCGATCACGGTTTTGCAGTAGCAGGGTTTGACAAAGATACAAAGCAGGTAGAAGTTTTTGTTAAGGAGGCAGACAAACGCAAAGTATTTGGAACCAGTAATGTGAATGACTTTATACAGGCACTCAAAAGTCCAAGAGTAGTTATGCTGTTGGTGCCTGCAGGTGCAATTGTTGATTCAGTTATCCAGGAATTAAAACCTCTTCTATCAGAACAAGATATAATTGTGGATTGTGGTAATTCTCACTTTACAGATACCGACAGGCGTATTGCTGAATTATCTAAAGAAAATTTGCATTTTATGGGCATTGGCATTTCGGGTGGCGAGGAAGGTGCCCGATATGGCCCAAGTATAATGCCCGGTGGTGCAAAAGAAATATATGCAAGGGTTGCTCCGGTTTTAGAAGCTATTTCGGCCAAGGTAAATGGTGAACCATGCGTTACTTATTTAGGCCCCGGTTCATCGGGGCATTACGTAAAAATGGTGCATAACGGCATTGAGTATGGAGTAATGCAATTAATTTCAGAAGCCTATCATTTGCTAAAAGAAGGTGCTGGTTTAAATAATGCCGAACTGCACCAGGTATTTTGCAAGTTTAATGAGGGGCCTTTACAGTCATTTCTAATAGAAATTACAGCAAACATTTTTTCAAGGAAAGATGATTTAACAGCCAATCATCTGATTGATGTAATAGCCGATAAAGCACAGCAAAAAGGAACCGGTAAATGGACCTCGCAAAGTGCTATGGACCTTGGTACTCCTATTCCCTTAATTGATGCGGCAGTAACCATGCGTGAGCTATCGGCACTTAAGGAAGAACGTGAGGCCGCAGAACTAAAGCTCACCGGACCTGCGCAAAACTTTAAGATGATTAAAGATGAAATGATACTTGAACTGGAACAGGCTCTTTATTTTTCGATGATAGCTGTTTATGCACAGGGAATGGCTCTTTTACAGCAGGCCTCAAAAGAGTTCGAATATAATCTCATCTCCGCTGATGTAGCAAGTATTTGGAGGGGAGGATGCATTATAAGAGCAACTATGCTTGAGAATATAAGGTCTGCATATATGCGCCAGCCGTCTTTACAAAATATTATGGTGGATGATTTTTTTGCAAAACAATTGAACAAAACCCAAAGCAGTGCCCGAAAAATCGTTCAAACAGGGGTTGAAAACGGAATACCTGTAGCAACGATGATGTCTGCCATAGCATATTATGATAGCTACAGACATGGCTGGTTACCGGCCAACCTGATACAGGCACAGCGCGATTATTTTGGCGCTCATACTTACCAGCGCACGGACAGAAAAGGAATTTTTCATACCCATTGGGATCAAAAACAAGCATGATATGGATTCAGTAAATAAAGTGGCACCAACAGTAATAGTCATTTTCGGCGCAACCGGAGATCTTACCTGGAGAAAGCTGATACCCGCCATTTATAACCTGTATTTAGATAAGTGGATACCAGAAAACTTTACGGTAATAGCCGTTGGACGTAGCAACCAAAACGACAATGTATTCCGCCAGCATTTGCATGAAGGAGTAGATAAATTCTCGCGCAGGGGCAAATCCAAAAAGAAAGATTGGGACGCCTTTTCGCAGTGCATCGTTTATCATAAGGGAGAATTGGCTGACGCCACAACGTACAGCGGCCTCGAAAAGAAAATAAGTCAGCTTGAAAAAAAGTGGAAGACTCCAGCTAACCGCATTTTTTACCTGGCGGTACCACCGGTATTCTTTGAACAGATATCAACCAAAGTTGGGACCTCCGGCCTGGCTCAAAATAAAAAGACCAGCCGGATAGTAATTGAAAAACCTTTTGGCCATGATTTGGAAAGTGCAAAAAGCCTGAATCGCTTATTACATAAAATGTTTGATGAAAATCAGATATACCGTATAGACCACTACCTGGGTAAAGAAACCGTGCAGAATATTATGGCTTTCCGTTTTGCTAACGCCTTATTCGAGCCTATCTGGAACCGCAATTATATTGATCACGTGCAAATAACAGTTTCAGAACAATTGGGTGTAGAGAACCGGGGTAACTATTACGAAACTGCCGGTGCTTTGCGCGATATGATACAAAATCACATTATGCAGTTGCTTTGTTTAATTGCAATGGAGCCACCGGTTTCATTTAATGCCGATGAAGTGCGTAATCGGAAAGTTGATGTAACCAACGCCATACGAAAATTCAAATATGATGATGTTCATAAAAATGCAGTACGTGGCCAATATGGCGAAGGATGGGTTGAGGGCAAAAAAGTAAAAGGCTATAGACAGGAGCCCGACGTTAATAAAAATTCGACAAAAGAAACCTTTGCCGCCGTTAAGTTTCAGATTGATAACTGGCGTTGGCAAGGGGTTCCCTTTTATGTACGCACCGGTAAGCGGATGAACGAATCTATTTCAGTTATAACCATACAATTCAGGCCTGTACCTCATCAATCTTTTCCGCGCGAAGCAACGGGCAATTGGCAACCTAACCGCTTAGTATTAAACATACAACCTGCCATGGGTATACGTTTACGTTTTCAGGCCAAGCGCCCGGGATTGGAAATGTTACTTCACCCCGTTGACATGCTTTTTAATTACAGTGAGTCTTATACATCGGGTACTCCGGAAGCTTACGAAACTCTTTTGCTCGACATTATGGAAGGAGATTCAACCCTGTTTATGAGGGCGGATCAGGTGGAAGCCGCCTGGGAAGTGCTCATGCCCATAATAAATTCGTGGGAAACAAATCCTTCAGTCAATTTTCCAAACTACGCTGCAGGAATGCAGGGACCGGAAGATGCTGAAGCCCTGATTGCAAAAGACGGACACAACTGGATTGTAATGCCCCCTGAACCGGAATAATGGATACTAAAAAAGATGTACGGGTTTTCGATAACGCAGATCAATTAAATGAAGCCGCCTGTAATTTCATTATTGACCTAAGCAAAAAGGCTATTGAGCAACGGGGCCTTTTTACATTGGTACTTTCGGGAGGTAGTACCCCTGAAAGATTGTATTCCCTTTTGGCACAAGCTCCTTTTAACGATAAACTAGAATGGAATAAGACCTTCATTTTTTGGGGTGACGAACGCTGTGTGCCGCTTGATGATAAGTTGAATAATGCTGCGATGGCAAACTCCTTATTACTGAGCAAAGTAAATATCCCCGCAAAAAATATCCATCCTATACCCGTCAACCTGACACCTGTTGAAGCGGCCCTATCCTATGAAGAAACTATCAAAAATTTCTTTAACCAATCTCCTCCCCTGTTCGATTTGATACTGCTTGGCCTCGGTGAAAACGGACATACCGCGTCCTTGTTTCCCTATACCGCAGTTCTTCATGAAATTTCGCGATTGGTGAAAGAAGTTTATGTGGAAGAGCAGCAGATGTTTCGCGTTACTATGACGGCACCTCTTATCAACAAAGGGCGTAACATAGCTTTTTTAGTTACCGGTAAGCAGAAACATCAAATTCTGAAAACAGTACTAACAGATTCAATTGACAAAGATAAATATCCGGTAGAATTAATCCGACCTGAACAAGGCGAATTGATATGGTGGACGGATAAAGATGCTTACATAGGTTAAAGGCAAAAAGACCTCAACTTGGCGTTATTGTTTTATAAACCTTGTATTAAAGCTTCCTTTATCAGTAACAAAGTTCAACACATAAATTCCTGACGCCAGTCCGCTAAGCTTTATTTCCTGCTGTTTTTCTCCTCCCCTTTCATATACTCCTGAAGCTGTGATCAACACTCTTCCTGTAAGGTCTGTAATTGAAACATTCACAGGTGCGCTTTCATTTAATTCGTAAGTAACATACAGCACATCTGTAGCCGGGTTGGGTTTAACTGAAAAACTGACTAAAGAAGATACATAATCAACGCCGGTGCAAACTATAGCAACTGCGGCAGCAGTATCATTGCAACCATTCTGACTGACAATAGCAGTGTAGTAAACCGGGGTGCTGCTACAAGTGATAGCATACGATTGCGTTGTTGCAGATTCGGCAGTATATGCTCCGCCCTGGGTTTGTTGCGATAGCCAGTGATAACCTGTACCGCTCGGACTTACCTGTAGGGTCGTATTGCCATTACTCTGAGCTTGGGATACATATTCCGCAGGCAAAGCACTGACTGAATAGTTGTACGAAACTGCTGAAGAACCAACGCAACCGTTCACTGTAACTGAAACGTCGAACGTCCCTGCAAAATCTACGCTGGTAGTAGCGGTCGTATCGCCATTACTCCAATGATAATGATCATAGGTAGTTGTTGTGCTAAGCGTAATGGCTTGCCCCGGGCAACCACCGCCGGTCCCAACAATTACTGCTACGGGCGGTGCACTCACCGCCACAATCGCTGAGTCAGAACCCTGGCAACCATTATTGTCAACTACGGTTACCTTATAAGTATCTGCCGTACTTATCTGCGTGGTTTGAGTATTATCGCCGTTACTCCAGTTATACGTAGTATATCCTGAACCTGCGTCAAGCGTAACAATTCCTCCGGCGCAAATAGAAAGCGGGCCCGGGGAAGTAATAGCAGGTACAGGTAATGCATTGAATGTAACATTTACGCTGGCAGTTCCTGTGCAAGAATTTTGAGATACCGTAACCGTATAATTGCCGGTTGATGTTGGCTGCGTGGTTTGAGCATTGGTTAAGTCACTCCAGCTATACGTGGCATAACCCGGTCCTGCATCTAATGTAACGGCCGCACCAACACAAACGCTTACAGGTCCGGCCGGAGTAACCGAAACGGTGATGGGGAAATTTCCGACATTAACTGTAACCGAGGCTGTACCGGAACATCCGCCTTGTGTTACAGTGACGATATACGTGTTTGCGCTATTAACCGTGGTTGTTTGATTGTTTGACCCGCTACTCCATGCGTAAGTACTATATCCTGCTCCGGCATCCAAAACAGCACTGGAGCCCGGACAGATATTAAGTGAAGGAGACGCTGCGATAACCGGGTTAAGATTACTGGCAACAATAGCAGTTAGAGTATCTGAAACACCAAGACAACCGCCTTGCGTAACAGTACAGGTATAACTACCCGATTGGGTGATAACTATTGAAGGCGTATTGGCTGTTGTGCTCCATAGATACGAAGAATAACCGCTGCCAACACTTAGGGTATCACTGCCACCTGTGCAAAAAGTAAGGGGACCACTTGAAGTGAGCGTGGGTACAGGATTATTAACTGTAACTGTAACGGTGTTAGACATACCCTGGCAACCGTTTTGAGTAACGGTGCACCGATAAACCCCTGATTGTTTAGCTTCAATACTTTGGTTACTACTGCCCGTACTCCAACTGTAAGCGGCATAACCCGCACCCGCATTCAATGACACACTATCTCCCTGGCAGAAAGAAAGAGGGCCACCAGCACTAATAGTTGGTGACGGGCTTGTATTTACAGTAACGGAAATAGTATTAGAAACAGCCGGACACCCGCTTTCCGTAACGGTACAAATGTAGTTGCCTGACTGCGTTACATTGATTGTTTGGCTTAACGCACCACCGGTCCATGAATAGGCGGAATAACCGCTACCCGCATTTAATGTAACACTGCCACCCTGGCAAAAAGTAGTAGGTCCGTTAGCTGTAACAGTGGGAGGCACAACCGTGGCGTTTACCACATTTACTGAAGCCGTTGCGGAATTACAGTTATCGTAAACCGTAACAATATAGGTGCCCGGGACGCTCACATGAGTGGTTGCCCCAAAAGTTCCATTGCTCCATGCATAGGCATAATAATTAGCTCCGCCGGCAGTAAGCGTAGTGCTGGCGCCCGAACAAAGACTTGTATTTCCGGAAATAGTTGGAGTAGTGATGCCACCTGGTATCGAAGCTTTATTGCCCACAGCAAGTGTATCTACAGCAATACAAGTATCATTGGGTAACTTTACGCGTATTTCAAAATGCAATCCTTGTGAGGATAGATCCTGGTTTCGTTCTGTTAAGGTAATTCCAAATGTAACGTTCGCATCCACAATAATATGCAGGGTGTACAATCCCGGGGCATCAAAGGTTGTTCCTTTAAATCTTACGCAACCGGTAGCGTTACCATTGATGCGGTTAGTGGTATCTCCACTTTGCCAGCACAAACCGCACGGAAGATTACTGATAGTATCAATGATGATGTAGTTTAAAGTAGCAGTTATAGAACCGGAAGAAGCGGTTGGCGGAGTGTGCACCTGCAAAACCTGATCGTACGGAACACCCACAGTAACGCAAGGGAAACTGTCATCAGGTGGATAGAACCCTTCCGCGGTATAACCGGAAACGATGTTGCAGGTGTGAGGACCCGAACCACCGCAATACTGTGCATTGAGATTAGCCGAAAGGAGCATACAAAAAACAAAAAAAGGAATAAGTAATAGCTTCTTCATGATATAAATTATATGTTATAATGTGTTGCAA
>JAQBNQ010000261.1 GCA_028288545.1 Bacteroidota bacterium | reverse complement strand
TAATGTTCCACAGCGTTTTAAGGTTATCCAGGATAGTTCCCTCAGGTTTTATATTGAAACTAACCGGAAGGATAAAATCACTTTTCTTTTTTATCAGTATATCCGTTTTTTCGCCAAGGGTTCCTATGAGGCGGTTGTCTAACACAACATTCAGATCAATATCTGTTATCCTGAATTTAAGTTTGTTGGGATTATTAAAAACAGCTTCGGTACCCAGTTTAAGACCCTTTTTTCCAATACCCTGAAATTCGACATTCTGAATGGTCTTAAAGGCGGGACCCGCGATTTTGCAGGATGAAATAAATATCATCCCCAGCACTACGGCTATTACGGGAATCTTGTTTTTCATAACTTTTGAAGCGGCTGCGATTGTTGAATTTTAATTTTTCCTCCCGATAAAAGATTTTGAAAATCAATTTCGCCATCCATGCGCAGGGTTATGGACGCATTAGTCGAATCGCGCATTAGGCCTTTACTATAATCATCTTTGGTAAATCGGATAGTGATAGGGAATTCGGAATCTTTCATGCCTGCAACGCCCTGGCTCAAATCCATTTTAAAAGCGCCAATAGATTGTCCGTTGATATAGAAATTTTCGTTCACTGTTTTAATGGTAGATGAAAGCAAATTCGGATTGTGAAGATGGATAACCGAGCTTAACTCATAACCACTCTGCGAAATAGGCTTAATGCTAATTTGATCCTGCTTTGTCAACTCAATATCCTTTCGGTTAAAAAAAGCAAGGATTAAAAGTAGAATGCCAGCAACAACAAAACCTGCCTTTTTAAATTTCATGGGGGCCAAAATAACAGTTTACGGTTTACCGTATACTGTTTACAGTTAAAATCAAAGCTCTGGCCTCAGCACTAAAGTGTGGGAGTAAACTGTCAACAATTTATTCACACCATCATAAAGGAAACCTGTAAGTCTTTATTTTCACTCAAAATCTTTGAATTGAAAATTATTGGTATTACGGGAACATTGGGTGCGGGCAAGGGAACTATTGTTGATTACCTGACAAAACATCACGGGTTTCAGCATTTTTCGGTGCGGAATTACCTGAGCAAGATAATAAAGGAGAGAGGGCAGGAGATAAACCGCGATAGCCTGGTTGCTGTGGCCAACGAGTTAAGGGCGCAAAATACCCCTAGTTTTATTGCCGAAGAGCTGTACCGTACCGCTAAGGAAAGCGGGGTAAATTGCATCATCGAAAGTATACGGACTGTAGGAGAGGTGAACGCTTTACATGCTAAAGGCAATTTTCACTTGTTTGCAGTAGATGCCGACCAGCGGCTTAGGTACGAAAGGATCATAGAAAGAGCTTCGGAAACCGACAGGATCAGCTATGAAACCTTTGTGGCTAACGAGGAGCGGGAAATGACATCTACCGACCCTAATAAACAGAACCTTTCAGCGGTTATCTTGTTGTCAGATTTTAAATTTATCAATAACGGCAGTTTCGACGAACTGTACAGGCAGATAGATGAGGTATTGGAAAAAATTAATTGAAACAACTTATGAGTACCGGAAAAGAAGAACACTATGTGCGCCCGAGTTGGGATGAATATTTTATGGAAGTAATGGAGGCTATTAGCAAGCGGGCTACCTGCGGCCGCGGTAGAAGCGGTTGTGTAATTGCCCGTGATAACCAATTGCTTGTAACGGGTTATGTTGGCTCGCCGGTGGGTTTGCCCCACTGCGATGATATTGGTCACCAAATGAAAAAAGTGTTGCACGAGGATGGAACTGTAACCGAACATTGCGTTAGGACAGTCCATGCCGAGCAGAATGCCATTTGTCAGGCTGCCAAAAACGGCGTTGCCCTGGATGGAGCCACGTTATATTGCCGCATGACCCCTTGCCGGGTTTGTGCCATGCTTATCATTAACTGTGGCATTAAAAGGGTTATTTGTCAGCGTAAGTACCATGCCGGTACCGAAAGCGAGGAAATGTTCAGAATAGCAGGAGTAAAGCTTGAGTTCTTTCACGAGGAAGTTCAGACCTACGAAAAGCAGAAGTAAAGAAAGCGACGAGAGATAATACATTAAACAGTCCCGATTCCTAAATTTTCTCCATTACCAGTTTGGTATAAGTAGTATCAAAGGGGCTGTTTGTACCATCCAGGAACTTAATGTGGTTGGCTCCCGAAGTAAGGTCCCATTTTTTTGTTGTGGGCTTTAGGATATCAAAAGTACCATCCATAAAATTATCAAGCTTAATATATATCTTATTGTACTCGGGTATGTTCCATATACCAGCTGTTACATTGGTAAAGGTGTCGTAGGTAAGATAGTAAGCCACCACCCTGTCATCCCTCTCAAAATCTATTTTGTACAAACAGCAGTTATTGCCATTGCTGTAATTCTGCAGGTGGTTCAGATAGTTACTTGTAGTAGTGTCAATGTACACTTCATCAAGTTTCCATAAGCCATTAACAAGTTGGTCTGTAGTGATCTTTTTACACGAGTTGAAAGAGAAAACAATGAACCCGACAATTACGATCATGCCTGCAACTCTGAACATTTTTGCTGATTTTTTTTCGAAGATAAAAATCATTAGCACAACCTTGCCGGATTCAGTGTTAATTATCTGCAAAGGGGCCTTACCCAAACGCGCTCGCCCCAACGATTAATAATAAAATGGCGGGGCACAACTACCGGGGCGTAATAAACCTGCGGCGCGTAGTAATAAGCCCTAGGGGCTGGCACATACCTTACAGCGCAATCGCGGTGATGATAATAGTGTTCGCGATAAGGTTGGGCAGACGATGTTTGGGCAAAACCGAAGGCTAACGCCAACATCAAAAACGATTTAAACAATATGCTTTTCATAAATTGAAAATTTTATACAATTGAGATTGCAATACGGTGCCACAGTTTAAACTATGGTTTGGGTTTATACTTTTTTCACAAAGCGGCTTAATTGTAGGGCACCTGCCAGAAATGTATTTGAACCGGCACCTCCGCTATTCGGATAAAGCATATTTTGAGCCCTAGTTTCTTAAATTTACCGTGGACGCATTGACGTATAAATGAAAAAATTAGCTACCTTTTTTATTTCACTTGTTTTAGCAGCTTCGTTACTGCTGCTGTCGGGTTGGCAATTTGATGTCGAATTTTTAAAGCGGCCCTTCCCTGGGCCTAATGCCATGAACCCCATGACGGGAGCCACCTTTCTGTTGGCAGCCTTGTCGGTTATTTGCTTAATTTTTAAAAGAGAACGCAAGGGATTTCTGCTCCTTTCCCAGCTATTGGCTTTTTCTGTTATAGGTATCGGGCTGATTAAAATAATTTCTGCTTTTAGCGGCCACGATCTGCATATTGAAAAATGGCTGTTCAAGGCAAAAATTGAGCAGGAACAGCAAATGGGTTTCCTCCATGGCATGGCAGTCAACACTGCCTTCGATTTTGTGTTATATGGCATAGCTGTGCTTTTATGCAGCTCCAAAAAGTGGCAGTTACGCACTGTTGCCAATTACATTGCTGTGCTGGTTTCGGTAATAGCTATGCTGGCCATAGTTGGGTATTTATATAACGTTACCGAATACCACGGAATACTCATTTTCCTGGCCATGGCATTTCACACTGCCATTTGCTTTTGGTTTGGTGCAGCGGCTATCCTGTTTATTAACAGCGATCTGGGCTTTATGGCTACCGTAAGCAGCCCCAACGCCGGTGGAAAGATGCTGCGGTTATTGCTGCCTTTTACAGTAGTAGTGCCTATGTTGTTTGGGTATATACGCTTAGTTGCTTACTGGCACCACAATATGACCGTTGAGTTGGGAACTGCGCTGCTTATTACCAGCATTATCATTGTGTATTTCGTTTTAACATGGTTTATATCTGTAGCCCTGAACAAAAGTGATGAGGCCAGAGCGGAAACCAAAGAAAAACTGAAACAGAATGTGGCAGCACTTGCCCTTAAAAATGAGGAATTGCGAATAGTGGACGAACGCCTTGAACTGGCCCATGAAGGCACCGCTGCCGGCATTTGGGACTGGACTGATGTATATGGCGATGAAGAATGGTGGAGTCCGCGGTTTTATGAGTTGTTGGGTTATAAGGACAAAGAAATTCCATCCTCGGCAAAAGGCTTTGATAAATTATTACATCCGGATGATATTGGCCGGTGTTACCGCCTGGTTGACTTACACCTGCAGGGCAAAGCCCGATTTGAGATTGAATGCCGCCTTAGAACCAAAGATGGAAGCTATAAATGGTTTGCCGGAACCGGACAAGCCCGGTTTGATAGGAACGGTAAACCAACCCGCATGGTGGGTTCTATTATTGATATTGATGAAAGGAAAAGGGCACAGAACACTTTGCTGGAACAATCGGCGCTAATTCAAATTGTGCCCGATGCAATTATTGCTATGGACCTGGACCGAAGGATAACCGGATGGAACGAAGGTGCCGAAAGGGTGTACGGGATAAAGGCAAATGAAGCAATAGGAAAACTGGTGTACGATATCATTCAAATAGTTAGTAGCGAGGATGACATTTCCAGGTCAAGGGCCGAGTTGGCTCAAAAGGGATTTTTAAGACAGGAAATGACCATCATAACACCTGATGAACGCCGGGTTAGAATACTTTCAAACACAAAACTTATAAAGGATATTGAAGGAAAACTAACGGGCCTGGTAGCCATAGATACCGATATCACCGTACTTAAAATAAATGAAGAACTGGAGGCCACCCGTAAAACGCTGGAACTGAATAACCAATACCTGGAGCAATTTGCCTATATCAGTTCGCATGATATCAAGGCTCCTATTGTTACTTTGGGTGGATTTATTGATATACTGGATACTTCAAATGGTGTAAAGGAGGAGTACCGGGAATTGCTGAACATGATGAAGCGGACCGTTAAGCAAATGCAGCGCACAAACCATTCGCTCAACAACATACTTAAACTGCGGAAAAACCTGGTGAACAACGAATACGCCGATGACCAGATATTTTCTTTACAGGCCATAACCGATGATATAAAAAGCACCCTGCAGCACGACCTGGATGCGGTAGGTGGTTCAATAGAAATCTCATTGGGAAAACTGGCAACTTTAAATTTCCCTTACGTACATTTTAAAAGTATTTTTTACAATATAATGGGCAACGCCATTAAATACCGCGACCCGTCCCGCGCTCTTGTAATAAAAGTAACGGCCGTGGAAATGAATGAGGCCATAGGTTTTGTTATTGAGGATAATGGTTTAGGTATAGACCTTAGCCGCAACAGGGAGAAACTGTTTGGCATATTTAAACGCTTCCACGACCATGTTGAAGGCACCGGTATAGGATTGCATATTGTTAAATCAATTGTTGATAGTTACGAAGGTGTAATTGATGTGCATAGTACCGTTGCAAAAGGTACTACCTTTGTAATAACCTTCAATAAAAGTATCATTGCACAATGGAATTGAAAAAGATATTACTGGTAGATGACAGTCAGCCATTTAATTTTTTAACCCGGTTAGTGTTAACGCAGAACGGAGTTAACTGCAAAATTGATGAGGCTTTGAACGGAAAAACAGCATTGGATTATATCAACAAAAGTGCTGAATGTCCCGATATTATATTACTGGATATCAATATGCCGGTAATGGACGGATTTGAGTTCCTGGCAGAATTTAAGAAACTGTCGAAATGTGCTAATACCCGCATCTATATTTTAACTTCTTCTAAT
>JAQBNQ010000245.1 GCA_028288545.1 Bacteroidota bacterium | reverse complement strand
TCCGTTCCCAGGGTTTGCGTTTGTCCTTCCGATGCTATATCGATGGTTTCGGTGGCACCGTTGAATATTTTCTCAATATCCAGGTAAAGCACCAAATTGGTAGTGTTACCCGAACCTACAGAAAAATTTTTCGATACAATAACCGGTGTTTTATAAAGATTAGTAGCTCCTACATGGTAGCTGAACGAACGGGTCAGAAAATTATAGGTATTGGTAGTGTAATCCCATTTTCCATCAAAGGATTGGAACCGATACTTTTGCATTTCCCAATACATGTCGCCACAGTTTGCAGCTGCCAGCGGACTACCTGAGTTTGTTGTGTCCAAATTGGTTGGGTTGCTATAGTTTTGTGCTGAATCTAATCCTGAACCAAACTGGATAGCTTTATAATCGCCCTTTAAGTTTTTGAAATTAAGAACTAAAGAGTTAGGATTAGAAAAATCAATAAGTTGAACCGGGCTTACTTCGGTTAATGAACCATCATTACCCACCAGGTTAATATGAGACAAATAAAATTTAAGGAACAGAAACTGATACAACTTGCCGTTACTTGTAAAGGTGGTAGTATCCAACGTAACATTTTGCCCGTTAAATCTTGTCTTAAACTGCACAGTTAAATTACCTGTTTTTGGGTGCTTGCATCCGCCAAAAACCAAAGCGAAGGCAACAACAGCCAGCAAGATAATTTTAGATGATCTCATCAGTCAAAATTTAGAAGTACCGAAGATATATTAAAAATTGCGGGGTTCCGTAGCCTTTGAGAGGCATTAACAAGAGGTAAACGCAAATGTTTGCTAAAAAGTAAAGGTCTTGGAAAAATTATCGGCAAAAGTGTTGGCTATAACGGGATTATCTATACCCGGCAGTGATTCCGTTCCGCTTTGACTAGGAATGTCAAGAGTTTCCGTGGCCCCGTAAAATATTTTATCCATGTCTATATACAGCACCAATGGAGTGCTTTTATCGCAGCAAACTGAAAAATTGTTGTTTACCACTGTTGGAAATCTATACAGGCTATCGCCGTTAAGATGATAGGCCATGCCATGTTTAAGATAGGTTAGGGTATCTGACTTATAGTCCCAAAAACCTTCCAGGCTCTCGAATCGGTACTTAAGCATCGCCCAGTACTGATCGCCAATGTTGTTGGCGTTAAGCGGACTATTGGCAGCTGCGCTGAGGGGGTCGGTTTTGTTTAGTATAGAATCGAGCCCACAACCAAAACGGATGGCTTTATAATCGCCCTTTACATTGCCGAAATTTAAAGTAAGCGTAGATGGATTTGAAAAATCAATAAGTTGTACGGTGCTAACTTCGGTGGTAGAATTGTCTGTGCCTATCAAAGTTATATGATCCAGGAAAAAACTGAATTTGCTGAATCTGACCACCCGGTTATTCTTGTCCGCAAAAGTGGTGGTATCAAAAGCCACATTTTGCCCGTTAAACCTGGCCTTAAATTGAATCGTAACATTCGCTGTTTGCTTTTTTTTGCAACCGGCAAGGAACAGTGATATAGCGACTAAGAAAAGCAATAAATACTTTGACAGATTCATTCTAAAGTTTAACCATATCGAAGTTAACGTAAAAATACCTGCTTAATAAGCATAAAAGGCATATTAACAAGTTGATTTTAATCAGGGAGCGGAGGCGCCTGCGGGTTTCTTAAAATACCGGAGGGTGTATGTTACGGTTAGCATCAAATACCGTTTCAATACCTGTGTCTTACTATCCTGGATATATGTTTCGTTAACCGTGCGGCTGATACCACTGTTTTGATTCAGGATATCGCTAACGGTGGCCCTGACCTCCAACGATTTATCTTTAAAGAATTTATAACCCAGGCCCGCATTCCACAAAAATATATCCAGGTTATAACCTTGCGATACACCGGTGTAATAAGTGTTCTGTAAACTGGTGTTAAACACAAAGCCCTTCCAAAAAAGCCAGTTGAACTTAACGCTGGCTGTGTGGTTAAAGTAGTTATTGTTTGAACTGGTTTGCAAACTGTTTTTTACAATATTATAGCTGCCTGAATAGCTGATATTGAAATCAATTTTTTCGCTGATGTTACTGCCTAAAACTAAACCCCCATTAATATTATAAGTATTTGAAAGATTATTAAGGTCGTTGATGAGACTAGGGCTGCGCTGGTAAGTTGCACCGGCGTTCAGATTCATGTTGCATTTTATTTTATCTATTGGAAAACCATAAGTAAGCAGGCTGCTTACGTTAAGGCTGCCGTTAAGATTAACCGGTTTGGAAAGTTGCGAACCCGTATGTAACAAGACGTCCCCTTCAAGTATAGTATCATGCGTTGCAATGGTTGTGCTATTGCTTACGTATTGCTGGGTGTAAGTAGCGCTGGCAAAGGCAAAAAACGATTGAGCCTTTTTGCGGTTGGTTAAACCATAACGTAAAATGAGGGAGTGGCTATAAGCCTGTTTAAGGTTAGGGTTACCGGTGCTAAGCAAAAGAGGATTACTGTTGTCAATTACGTTCTGTAATTGTGTTACGGAAGGTGGACTGGTTGAGGTGCGGTAAAAAATCCTTATACTACTGGTAGTGCTGAACTTGTAAGTAAACATAGCCGAGGGGAGCAGGTTGAAAAAATTGCGTTTGGTTTCAAACGATACGGGGTAAACTTCCGTCCCACTTAAAAAAGCATATTGAGCATTCAGGCCAACCATCAGGTTCATTTTTTCGGTGGCCACCCTGTAACTCAATCCGCCACGGTGGGTCATGTATATATTGTTGAATTTATTGGTAAGCGTAGTATCAAGTAACGAATAAGTCTGGTTAGCACCATCTAAATTATAGGTTTCCTTATCGGAGGTGTTCCATGTGTTGGACGGATTGTAATTTAGTTGTATGATCCCCGTTTTTCCTACCGGTTCGGTGTAAGTGATGCTGCCTGACACGGTATAGCTTTTATTGTAAAAGGTGGCCCGCTGATCGGTGTTGGTGCTGGTGGTATCGGTAACAGTTGAATCAACAAACATATTGGCAGAAACCAGGGTTGAGTTTCCATTTTTATTGTTGGCCGTAGAGGAAACATCAATAGCCAATGTGCGTTTCCGTTTTTTGAATTTGTGCTGGTAAAGAAGGTCGCCGGAAAGGTTGTATCCGAAATTAAAAGTGTGATAAGCACTTTGCGATTGCGCCTGTAGTTCGGTTTGGCCGATGGTAGTTTGCCCAAAAATGGTATTGTATTGATTGTTTTGTTGCAGGTTAACTTTAGGTGTAAAAATTAACTTGTTCATGGTATCAATAGTGTATTCTATACGCATATTTATGCGCTGGTTAATGTTGCGGCTTTTAGTGGTATTGCTTTCCTTATAAAAAGTAGGGTTGCCGCTGCTATCTGTATTGAAATACTGGTTGGTTAGATCGGTGGCGTTTACATTATCCGTTTGGTTAAAAAAGTAATTGGCCGAGGCTTTTACTTTTCTATTCTTCCCCCAAACATCAGAATAATTCAGTCCTGCCGAATAGGTATTTGAAATCCCGCCCTGCTGACCAACCAAAAAATTATTGACCCCTGCAGCTCCACCATAACCACCGCTACCAATGCTTCCGCCTCCACGCCTTCCTCCAAAACCCCCACTCATACCCGAACCTCCGCGTTGCGAGGCCGGACCAATAACTCCCAACAGATCCTGCGTGGCAAAATTCTGTTGGTTAACATTATTGGCCATTCCAATTACCGAAAAGCGACGGTCGCCATCAAACCAGTTTACGTTGGCACCTACAGAATAACGGCTATCTTCCAAATATCCGTATCCGGCATAAATTTTTCCAAACACACCGTTGTTTCGGCCATTTTTGGTAGTGATGTTAATGGCCTTTTGCGAATTGCCGTCATCAAAGCCCGTAAACTGCGCCTGGTCGCTCCATTTATCAAACACCTGAACTTTGTCTACCACTTCTGCAGGTAGATTCTTTAAGGCCAGGGTAGCATCATCACCAAAAAATTCTTTTCCGTCTACATATACCTTCTGCACGGTTTCGCCATGGGCTTTAACGGTGCCATTGGTCGAAGTTATTCCGGGCATCTTGGTCACCAGGTCTTCGGCGCTGGCGTCGGGGTTTACTTTATAGGCTTTGGCATTATATTCAGTTGTATCAGCTTTTTGTTGTACCCGGTCTTCGCGGGCAACAATGGGCACATCTTTAAGTGTGGTGGGGTTGCGCACCATTAATATAGTGGCAAGGTGTTTATCGGCACCGTTAATTTTAACTTTCTGCTCCTGCAGGGTAAAGCCTATGTACGATACCTGTACTTTATAAATGCCATTTACAAGGCCTGTAAACGCGAATTTGCCGTTATCGTCGGTTTCCATTCCCTTCCAGTTTGTGGAGTCCGCAATGGGTACCAGTTTAACAATGGCTCCCGGTAAAGTAGTATGGTCATCGGCATCGCTAACAGTTCCATCCAGAACATACCCTTGGGCAAAGGCTTTTCCGGCAAGCAACATAAAAGTAATGATCACGATCAACGTTCTATACATACAGGCTTAGCTATCATTCAAATATGAATTGGATAATTGGGCAAACCTAAACAATTCGGAGAACAGGCGTATTGGGTCGGAGATTATGCGGAAGAAGCTATCTTAAAAGAACCAGTTTTTCGAATTTGTGAGCGCTTTGGCCGTTGGTGTCGCGCACGTTTACTTTATACACGTAAACGCCTTTGCCGATAGGGTCGCCGTAATCATCCAGCCCGTCCCATTCAATATTATCCACCCGATATCCTATCGTATGTACCTGTTGAACAATACTTTTAACCAACTTGCCGCTAATGGTATATATCTGTACACTAACGTTCAGGTCGTCGCAAGGGCTGTTATGCTCAAACATAAACTGGGTGTGCGTTGTAAAAGGATTAGGATAATTTAAAACATGGCTTAAAGCCAGCTGCGCGTTCGATACCACCACAAACTCGGTGTATCCATCAGTCGAGTTATCGTAAATGTCCCAGGCCTTTATTCTAAG
>JAQBNQ010000232.1 GCA_028288545.1 Bacteroidota bacterium | reverse complement strand
GGTTTAGGATGCCTGAAGGCGCGGTATTATCCAACACCAGTAATTCAGGATATCCGGCCGCACTACCAAAAGTTTCACGCGCTACTTCCGAACACAAACTACTTCCACCCATACCCAGTAACACAGCGTATTTAAATCCTTCGTTTTTTATCTGCGTCGAAAAACTAATCAAATCGTCAGCGTTTGTTGGCAGAGTGAGCCATCCCAGGCGGTCGTTGATTTTCCTGATCTGCTCCGCATCCGATTTCCAGAGAGAACTATCCTTCTCAAACAGTCGGCGGGTCGCTTGCTTCTCATCCATTGAGGAATAAGCTGATTCAAATTCTGATTTAAGATTTCCGGCTTCAACCTGTGGCACAGTACTCATATGGTTTCCTCCTTCATGTTTTTATCTTCAATTGCAAATATCTTTTTAAGTCTTCGTTCATGTCGTTCTTCTTTACTAAACTCAGCTTTTAAAAAAGTGAATATAATTTCTCTGGCTAACTCTATGCCTATAACGCGCTGGCCAATGCAAAGTACATTCATATCATCGTGTTCTACTCCCTGGTGTGCCGAGTATGTATCGTGACAAACAGCGGCTCTTATTCCTTTAAATTTATTTACCGCAACACTTACGCCTACCCCGCTGCCGCAAATTAAAACTCCCCTTTCTGCTTTTTTACTTAGCAGAACTTTGGCCAGGTCAATTGCATGATCGGGATAATCGTCGGGTTCGGCTTTATTGGTGCCCAGGTCCAAAACATCATAACCCTGCTTTTGCAAGTAGGGTAGTAGCAAGGACTTGTATTCAAGGCCGGCATGGTCTGCTGCAATGGCAATTTTCATGATTTGCGTTTTAGCATTTTTTTAGCAGTATTCACTACATTTTCAACAGTAAAACCATAATGTTTAAAAAGGTCCTTATCCGGCGCACTGGAGCCAAATTTATCAATTGCAATTATTTTGCCGCTATCGCCAACCCATTCATGCCATCCCTGCGAGGCTCCTGCTTCAATAGCCAATCGCATTTTAATATCCTTGGGTAATACGCTATCCCGGTATTTGGGGCTTTGCAAACGAAATAATTCCCAACTCGGAAAACTAACCACACTTGCACTGATCCCCGCTTTTTCCAGCCGCTGTTGAGCCTCTAAAATAAGGTGTACTTCGGAACCGGTTGCCAATAATATTATATCTGCTTTTTTCTTTTTCGACGGACTTAATACATAAGCTCCTTTTGCAAGGTGCTGTGCAGAGGCAACCTTAGCTGTATCGAAAACAGGTAGTTTTTGCCGGGTTAACACCAATATAGTTGGTCCATCGGTTCGGTGAATTGCTTCTCTCCATGCATAAGTTGCCTCATTAGCATCGGCAGGACGTATAATATGCATATTGGGCATGGCCCGTAGAGAGGCCAGGTGTTCGATTGGTTGATGAGTGGTTCCGTCTTCTCCCAGTCCAATAGAGTCGTGTGTCATTACATAGATAACGGGAAGTTTCATAATACAGGCCAATCGTATAGCCGGACGGCAATAATCTGTAAAAACAAAAAATGTTGCCGCGTATGGTCGGAGGCCGCCATGTAGCATCATACCCGAACTTGCTGCGACCATATTATGTTCCCGTACTCCCCAGGCCATGTTACGGTCTTCGTATCTTTCTTTGGCAAAGTATCCGGAGGATTTAATCATGGTTTCGGTTGACGGTTCCAGATCGCCGCTGCCACCAATCAGCCATGGCAGGTGAGGAGCAACAGCATTTATAACATCAGCAGAAACCGAACGCGTTGCCTTAGCGCCATCGCTCGCTTTGTAAATTGGAATTTCGTTATCCCATCCTTTGGGCAGATACTGTTTTAAATATTGCTTGAATTGCGCATGTAGTTCAGGATATTTTTTCTGATAGTTGGCCAATGCTTTATTCCATTCGTTTTCCATTTTATTCCCCGCCGGTACAGCTTTTAGTATCTGTTTTTTTACATCGCCGGGTACTAAAAATTTTTCATTCTCCGGCCAGCCATAAAATTTTTTGGTGAGTTTAATTTCGTCTTCACCAAGTGGTGAACCATGCGCTTTGGCAGTATCTTGTTTGTTGGGTGAGCCGTAGCCAATGTGGGTTCGCAATATAATGAGCGATGGTTTGTCCTTTACTTCTTTTGCATTTTTGAAGGCATCCGATATGGCCTGAAGGTCATTGCCAAGGTCTCCAAGGTTTTGAACGTGCCAGTGGTAGGACTCAAAGCGTTTAGTTACATCATCGGAATACGTGAGTGAAGTATTGCCCTCAATAGAAATATGGTTGTCATCATAAAGACATATCAATTTTCCCAATCCCAGATGTCCTGCTACGGAGGCCGCTTCATTTGACGCGCCTTCCATCAGATCTCCATCGCTGCAAAAAGTGTATGTGTGGTGGTCCACAATTTTATGATCAGGTTTGTTGAAAATGGCTGCTAAGTGCGCCTCTGCAATTGCCATTCCTACAGCATTCATTATGCCCTGCCCCAGGGGACCAGTTGTGGTTTCAATGCCTGGTGTAATTCCGTGTTCCGGATGGCCCGGTGTAATGCTATCTAACTGGCGAAAATTTTTAATATCCTCTATTGAAATCGCATAGCCGGTTAAGTGAAGTATAGCGTATTGCAGCATAGATGCATGACCGCAGGAAAGGACAAACCGGTCGCGATTAAACCACAGAGGGTTAGTAGGATTGTAGCGCAAATGTTCTGTCCATAAACTATAAGCAGCAGGTGCTAAGGCCATAGGTGTACCGGGATGTCCCGAATTTGCTTTTTGCACAGCGTCCATAGCAAGACAGCGGATCGTGTTTATGCACTTTTCATCAATTGATACCTTTTTCATGCTGTTGTTATTTATGCTTTGCCCGAAAATAATTGAACCTCTACTAAATGCTCATTTCCGTCATCGTTCAGAGTAACTGATTTGTCCGGCATTTCTACTCCATCTGCCATTACAACCATTTCACCAGCCTCACTTTTTTGGATAAAGGTAATGCGGTAAAAGGTTTTTTGATACCGGTAATGAATTTTATATATTTCCCAATCGATTGGAATGCTCGGTTTAAAGCTCAATTTATTAGCTTCTTTTTTGAGCCCCAGCAGGGATTCTGTAATTAACTGGTACATCCACCCCGCAGAACCTGTGTACCATGTCCAACCACCCTGACCTGTGTGCGGTGAAATCGCATATACATCGGCGGCGGCTACATAAGGTTCAACTTTATAAGTGTTGATTCCCGCAGCTGATTTTCCGTGATTAACCGGGTTTATCATATCCAGCAATTCCCAGGCTCTTTCGGCCTTGCCGGCTTTGGCCATAGCCATAATCAACCAAATGGCGGCATGAGTGTATTGTCCACCATTTTCCCGAACACCAGGTACATATCCCTTTATATACCCGGGATCAAGCGCGGATTTATCAAATGCGGGGTCCAGCAATTGAATGATGGCATCCTTTGTTTTAACTAATCTTTTATCAGCCGAGGCAAGTGCAAGCGCGGTACGTTCGGGGGTTCCTGCACCTGAAATAACGGACCAACTTTGTGCAATAGAGTCAATCTGGCACTCCTGATTAATTGTTGAACCCAGCGGAGTTCCGTCGTCGAAATACGCTCTACGATACCAATTGCCATCCCAGGCGTTCTGTTCAATATTCTCTTTTAATTTCTGAGCTTCAGTTTCGCATTGTATCGCAAATGGGGTATCCTTTTGTACCTGAGCAATGGGTATAAACCGCTCAAGTATGTCATAAAGGAAAAATGCCAGCCACACACTTTCGCCCTTTCCCTGTTTTCCAACCCGGTCCATGCCATCGTTCCAATCACCGGTTCCCATTAAAGGCAAACCATGTGTTCCAAATCGCAATCCGTTTTTAATGGCCCTTGCGCAATGCTCGTATAAACTTGCTGACTGATC
>JAQBNQ010000194.1 GCA_028288545.1 Bacteroidota bacterium | reverse complement strand
TCTTGGTGTAATGATAGGCCCCGGTCGTGGTTCGGCTGCAGGAAGTGTTGTTGCCTATTGTATTGGCATTACCAACATTGATCCAATCGCCTACAACTTACTCTTTGAAAGGTTTTTGAACCCCGATAGAAAGTCAATGCCGGATATTGATACCGACTTTGATGATCAAGGCCGTGATAAGGTAATTGACTATGTAGTTAAGAAATATGGAAAGCAACAGGTTGCGCAAATTGTTACCTACGGCACCATGGCTGCTAAAATGAGTATTAAAGATGTAGCCCGTGTGTTGGATCTACCGCTCAACGATTCGAACATGTTAACCAAGATGGTGCCCGATAGACCGGGTATTGATTTAGGTAGAATTTTACAGGCACCTTTAGACGGCGATAAAAGTTTGAAGGAAAAGGAAGGTCTTAACAGCGAAGAAATTGAAGAAGTAAAGAAGCTACGCAAGATATATAATGAGGACTCTATACAATCGAAGGTTTTACATGAGGCTGAAATTCTGGAAGGTTCGGTAAGGGGTACCGGTGTTCATGCTGCGGGAATTATTATTGCGCCGAAAGACCTGACGGACATTATTCCTATCGCAACTTCAAAAGAAACTGACCTTTACTTAACGCAGTATGAGGGTAAAGTAGTTGAGGATGCCGGTGTTATTAAAATGGACTTTTTGGGTTTAAAGACCCTTACCATTATTCGCGATGCGCTGAGGTTGATTAAACAAAACCACGGAATAGAGATTGATATAGACACTATTCCATTAACCGATAGTAAAACGTTCGAACTGTATCAGAGAGCAGAAACCAATGCTACGTTTCAGTTTGAAAGTGCAGGAATGCAAAAGTATTTGAAGGAGTTGAAGCCCGATAAGTTTGATGATTTGATAGCGATGAATGCGCTGTACCGTCCGGGTCCTATTGCCTACATCCCTAATTTTATTGCCCGTAAACATGGACGCGAAAAAATAAGCTACGACTTACCTGAAATGGAAGAGTACCTGAAGGACACCTACGGTATTACGGTGTACCAGGAACAGGTAATGCAACTATCGCAAAAGATTGCCGGGTTTACAAAAGGCGATGCCGACGTGTTGCGTAAAGCCATGGGTAAAAAGGACCGCGCTACGCTTGATAAAATGAAAAGTAAGTTTGTGGAAGGCGCCATTGCAAAAGGCAGACCCGAAAAACCGCTTGAAAAGATTTGGACCGATTGGGAAGCCTTTGCTCAATACGCCTTCAATAAATCGCATAGTACCTGTTATGCCTTTGTGGCCTTTCAAACTGCGTGGTTAAAGGCAAACTATCCGGGCGAATACATGAGCGCCGTGTTAACCAATAACCAGGGCAACATTGATAAGATCACCTTCTTTATGGAGGAATGTAAAAGAGCGGGAATACCGGTTAAGGGGCCCGATATCAATGAAAGCGATGTGAACTTTACGGTGAATAAAAAGGGCGAGATACGTTATGCCCTATCGGCCATTAAAGGCGTAGGCGATGCTGCTGTTGAAGGCATTATCGAAGAACGCACGAAGAATGGTCCATATAAAAGCATATTCGATCTTACCCGAAGGGTAAACCTTAGGACCGTAAATAAAAAATCTTTGGAAGCACTAGGACTAGCCGGTGCATTTGATTGCTTTACCAACTATCACCGGGCCCAGTATTTTATGCCTGATAAAAAAGATGGGCTCACCATTTTGGAGAAGGCGGTGAAGTATGGAAACAATCTACAGAACTCGCAAACCATGCAACAGAACTCGTTGTTTGGTGGTGCAGGTGGTGGCGCAGACCTTACAGAGCCCACAGTATTTGCCTGTGAAGAATGGAGTTTGCTGGAGAAGCTAAAGAAAGAAAAAGAGGTAACAGGTATTTATATCAGTGGTCACCCATTGGATGATTACCGGTTAGAGATTGAAACCTTTACCAATACCAAGCTGAACGAAATTGAAAAGAAGAAGGATAAAGATCTGAAACTTGCCGGCATTGTTACCGCCACCGAAACAAAAATTGCTAAGAATGGGAATTCGTATTGCCGCTTAACTATTGAGGACTTTGACGGGACCTATAATATCTCGGTGTTTGGTAAAGATTATATGGCTTTCAAAAACCTGATTGAAACCAATGGGGCCCTACTGCATATAACCGGCCGTTACCAGGCACGGTGGGACGGTAAGGAGTACGAATTCAAGATACTTAAAATCGATCTGCTCTCTGAAATACGGACGAAGTTGACTAAAGCCCTTACACTTCAAATTCCGGTAATGGAAGTAGATGAAAAAGTGGTAAATGAAATATGCTCTGTGGCTCAAAAATATCCCGGCACAATTAAACTCCGTATCCGGTTTGTTGATCACGAGGAAAACCTGGTGGTAAGTGAAACCTCAAGCCTGTTTAAAATAGAATTGAGTAATGAACTGTTACGGGAACTTACGGCCCTAAACGTTGAGTATAGTTTGAATTAGTACTCAACCATTTTCAGCTTCATATCCCTGGTCAACTGATAGATTTCCGCCATCTGCAGCTTCGGTGGCCAGTACATCGCAACGCTCATTAAAGTGATGGGCGTTATGACCTTTTATCCAGATAAATTTTACGTGGTGCTTTGGATATACTTTTAAGAAACGCTGCCAAAGGTCAGGGTTCTTTTTCCCTTTAAATCCTTTTTTCTGCCAACCAAAAACCCATTTCTGGTTTACAGCTTCAACCACGTATTTTGAATCGGAGTAAACATCTACATCCAGGCCTTCTTTTGTAAGTGACTCCAGGCCAATTATCACTGCCAGTAATTCCATCCGATTATTGGTTGTTCTTCTAAATCCTCCTGAGAGTTCCTTTTCGTGTTTACCAAACCTCAATATCACCCCATAACCTCCCCTACCAGGATTATCACGGGCAGCTCCATCGGTATAAATTTCAACTTTAGACATTCATATATTTATCGGATAAGGGTACGAAAAATTATCGGAAAGAAAAAAGTACGACAGGAAAAGAGTGCCTCCCGTCTAAAAGTAATTGGCATTAAAGTTTACTGAAGCATTGCCTGTGCTAAAGTCCGAACAGGTTGTATCTACCAGTCCAAAGTTCAGGGTTTGATGAGGCCCAACCTGGATATCTCCAAAATCCTGCCAGAAGGTATTAGTTACGTTTGACTGAAAGAACAAGTTGAAATTTACATTAATATTACCGGCAGTGCGGTTAACGATATCAAGGCTAATTTTGCAGCTTGTGCCCGTTGCCCTGTTCAGGGCTTTACAGTCGTTGCCAACATTCGAGAACTCTTCCTCACTAAGTACAAAATCCATCACATGCTTATCACTGTAGGGTGCTGCACTATCATTAATGGGTACTACCGCTCCGTCAGTTGCATGGCTGGAATCGCAGTATAAACAGGTTCCGTTTTCTGTTTTAACCCTGCTGTCGTAGTTGATAGCATGACGGTCCTTACAGCCCTCTTTACATGAGTTAAGGAAGCCAATTACAAATAGAAAAATTACGAAAAATGTTAAGCGCATATTGTCAATTTAAATCATTGCTCTTCTCTTTAAAAATAATTCGAATTAAAAAGACTCGCATTAATTGAACCGTTGGAAAAATCTGTGCAAATTGTATCTATAACTCCCACCCGCAAAGTATCAAACGGATTTATTGTAACAGCATTACTATCTACATACTGCCAAAGGAAACCAGTAGCATTTGCATTAAAAGTTACGGAGTAAGTGAAGTTTACATGATACTGCGTAAGGTTTATTACCAGCAAACTAACGTTGCATCCAAACCTGTTTATGTTAGCGTCTTTACAACCATTTCCCATTTTGGTAAACTGATCTTCACTCAATACAAAATCCATTACATGCTGGCCTAAAAACTGGCTATTGCTAAAGTCAAAGCCCGCAGCAGTTGCACCACTTCTTACATGGGTGGAATCGCAGTACTGGCAAGTACCATTTTCAGTTTTTGCATTCCTGTCATAGTTCAGCGCTTTTACATCCTTGCAGCCTTCTTTACAAGAATTGATGCCAATAAGTATTAAAACCAACAAAGCAATTAAGTTGCGCATTTATACCTGATAATTAAAAATAATATTTGAAGAGTTGAGCCTAAAAATAACTTGCGTTAAAATTTACATTAGCTGTACCTTTAGAAAAATCGGAACAAATAGTATCAACCTGGCCGAAGTTTAGCGTATCGCGAGGTGATAAGGTAATAGCAGTATTATTATTGCTAAACTGCCAAAAAACACTGTTGTTATTTGATTGAAAGAAAATATCAAAGTTCATAGTAACAAAATTGGCTGTTCTATTTATTACCAACAGGTTAACCGAACAACTGGAACCTGAAGTTTTATTAAGCGATTTACAGCCGTTACCCTTATTTGTAAATTCATCTTCCGAAAGAATAAAATCCAAAACGTGCTTATCGGTAACAGGTGCGCTAAAATCGGTACCGGGAACAATGGTTCCATCCTTCGAACTGCTTGAATCGCAGTAAAGACAGGTTCCATTTTCAGCTTTGACAGTACTGTCATAATTCAGGGCATGGGTGTCTTTGCATCCTTGCTTACATGAATCCAGTACCCCGGCCAAAAAAAGCAGGACCAACAAACAAGTTACAATGCGCATCATCTTTATTTAAACGGATCTGAAAATTTAGGATCAGAAGTAAACTGGTAGTCAGTAAGTGTAAGAAGGAAAGCTTTTAGGGATTCTTTCTGTGAAGTATTTAAGTTAAGATTAACCGGTTTGGTAGTAGAACTGTCAATGCCCCATCCACCGGTAGTTAACCTTACGTCGAGATTAGGACTCGCCTGTACTCCGTTATTGTAATGATCGATTACCTCGTCAAGTGTTTTATAGCGACCGTCATGCATATAAGGACCGGTTAAGCCGATGTTGCGCAATGAAGGAACTCTGAACACTCCATTTTGCTGAGGGAAACCTGTAATAGCACCTTTGCCTTTGTCAACCGGCGAGGCATCAAGCCCTGTGTTAGCCCAATCACTTCCAAAATTTCCGCTTAGGTTTTGTCCACCGTGGCAGTTGTTACATCTTGACTGAGTGAATATCTGCATTCCGTCTTTTTCTTTATCAGTAAAATTTGCAAAGGCCATTGTACCGCCCTGGTCAAATTTTGAATTGAAACTTCTCATTGAACGCATAAATTGTGCAAGTGCATCGGCCACTCTAACAGCGGTGATCTCTTCACTTCCAAAAGCCGCTTTAAACAAGGCAGGATAATAACTAACTGATTTAAGTTTAATAGCCAGGTTATCCATTTTTTCCATGCCCATTTCAATGTGGTTTTTAACCGGCATTAAAGATTGTTGCTCCAATGTAGCAGCTCTACCATCCCAAAAAAATGCGCTATTAACATGCTGGTTAAATACCGGCAGGGCATTCCGAAGGGTCTTTGAGCCATCAAATCCATTGCTCAGGTCAACGTTATCAGAAAAAGCGAATTGCTGCTTATGACAAGACGAGCAGGATATAGAATTGTTCAAAGAAAAAACCCTGTCGTAAAATAAAACGCGACCTAAGGCTGCACCAGCATTGGTTGTAACATTATCAGGTGGTGTATTATCGCCACCGTTACCGCCATTACCCCAAGGATTGCCCTGGGGAATAATAACCTTAGCCGTATAATCGTATGGAACAGCCGGTAGTTGAGGTACGCGTTTAGCCAGGGTATCGTTTTTGAGGCACGAAGCCAATACCAATAAGGAGGCCACAAAGATGAAGGCGAGTAACTTTGAGCGTTTCATGGTGAAAATTTTAGTTGAATTTAAACAAATTGTATTATAAAATCAAATTATAACCTGACATAGAAAAATAATGACGTTGGAATGACAAAAGTTAAACTGTTCCCACTGTTTTTAGTACCATCGTTAAAGTCCGGGTTATTTACAAAAGTGTGGCCCTGGGTTCCCTTCGAATACATATAGTAAAAAGCAGTTTCTGTGAATAGCCCTATCCGTTTATTGATAGCAAACTGAAATCCAAACGAAGGCCCGATACCTACAGACCACGATTGGGTTTTAGTGGTTACTATGTCCTCAACCGTATTAACTCTCAAAAACGTATTCTCAATGTGCGAAACGATATCGGCCCCGGCAAAAACACTCCAACGCTTTGCGATCTTTTTCTGGTACACATATCCCAACCTGAAATCGAAAGACATACTGCTGTTAACTGTAATCTGGCTGGAATCCTGGTAGTTTTTCTTTTGAGTATAGTTGCCACCTACGCTAAAACGGAAACCATGATTTTTAGGCAGAAATTTGTATTCCAGGATATAAGTGCTCGGGGTAATAGTAGCACTTGAACCCGCAAAATTCAGGAACTGCTTCAGGAAAAACGTTCCGTTGACGCTCAAATAATGAGGATGTTCCTTTTGAACCGTTGTTGAATCGTTCTGGCCCATAGCCTGGATAAATGGTATTAATACAGTAATGAGTAACAGGTATTTCTTCATTCGTGCTGTTAAAAAGCTAAAGTTATTGTTTTATTGTATATGCTATCAAAATTATTTTTCAACCTTTACACCACTTCCTAAGTCAGACGGAGCAAATACCTAAAGGGTTGCCATTGTATTTATGGTCCAAATAACCACACCTTTCTCTGCTCAATGTAAAAATGAAACAATTTAAGATACAAAAAAAACTGTTGTTTAATAAGTCTTACATACCCAAACAGGCATTAGAGGCCCGGTAACTGAATATTTATTTGATAAAGCCAAGCCAAATTTATGAAGGCTTATTACACGGTAAAGTAATTTGGGGAGGCCATATAGCATTAATATTTAACATTGATGACAATTGAAAGGCCTTGTTTGCTTCTTTTGAATCTGTTAGGCAAAAGAATAATTTTGGGCCAACATCATGCTTAAAACCTACCATTCGCAATCCAGTTTAACCAAGGCTTATATCCAAATGCACCTATCCATCATTTTGTGGGGTGCTACAGGTGTTTTAGGTCGTGGAATACACCTGAGTGAGGGCCTATTGGTTTGGTATAGGCTTATCATCACCTCCATATCACTGTTTTTGTTCATAGTTTTTACCGGAAAAAGCTTCAGGGTTTCGAAGAGCAACCTGATATGGTTGATTGGCATTGGTGCCCTGCTTATGGTACATTGGTTATTTTTCTACGGAGCAATTAAATACTCCAACGTAAGTATTACACTCAGCCTGTTTTCATCTACTACCCTGTTTACTGCGCTAATGGAACCACTGGTGAGCAAAAAAAAATTTGACACTACAGAAATACTTATTAGCCTGATGGCTATGACCGGAATTGCAGTAATTTTTTATTCAGACACCAATGCGTATTCCGTAGGGATAATACTGGCTCTGTTAGCCGCTTTTGTTGGAGCCTTCTTTAATATCCTGAATAAAAGAGTGGTTCACGAAGTTCCCAGCGAGATAGTTTCTTTCTATGAAATATTTTCAGGACTGGTTATACTAACCATATTTCTGCCATTGTACATCCATCTATTTCAGCCAACACAGTTAGTGCCTTCTAAACTTGATTGGGTTTGGCTTTTTGTGCTGGCCATACTGTGTACACATGTTACCCTTATCCTTTCTTTAAATGCATTAAAACACCTTTCAGCGTTTACACTGAACCTGTCTATCAACCTTGAGCCTGTGTATGGCATAGCCCTCGCGTTCCTGATTTTTGGTGAAAATAAAAAGCTGGGATGGGGATTTTGGATAGGTACCACGCTGATCATGCTATCAGTAATATTGCACAGTTATTTTGCCAACAGAAACAATAAAGCCAAACCTGTTTAGTTTGCTTTTATTTCGTTGATAAGATCCTGTAATACCTTTTTAGCATCGCCAAACAACATGGAGGTCTTTGGCTGAAAAAACAGGTCATTGGCAATACCGGCATAACCGGTGTCCATAGTACGTTTGTTTACAATTACGTTTTTAGCAGTCTCCACCTCTAATATTGGCATTCCGTAAATAGGCGAATTCTTATCATTTTTTGCAGCAGGGTTAACCACATCGTTTGCCCCAAGTATCATTACCACATCGGCAGTATTAAACTCATGGTTAGCCTCGTCCATTTCCAACAATTTAGGATAGGGTACATCTGCCTCTGCTAATAATACATTCATGTGGCCGGGCATTCTACCGGCAACCGGGTGTATGGCATATTTCACTTCCACTCCTTTTTCCTCCAGCGCCTTTTCCAATTCATGACAACTGTGTTGAGCCTGGGCAACTGCTAATCCGTATCCCGGTACAATCATCACCTTCTTTGCATAACTCATCATTACGGCTGCATCTGCCAACGAAACTTCCTTATATGGCCCGTGTTCCTTTTCCTCGCCAGACTTACTACTTGAAGCAGCAAAGGCCCCGATTAAAACGTTAGTGAGTGAGCGGTTCATGGCCTTGCACATTTGTATTGTAAGAATAGTACCTGCAGAACCCACAAGAATACCACCCGTTAACATTGCTTTATTGCTGTACAAAAAGCCGGCACAGGCGGCAGCAACGCCGGTAAAAGAGTTAAGTAGAGATATTACAACCGGCATGTCTGCCCCACCGATAGGAAGAACAAATAAAATCCCATAAAACAAGCATAGAATAAGTTCAATGAAAAGAACAACAGGATTTACAATCGGGCTAACTACTATATAACCTCCCACAGTTAAAATAACAAGCATTAAACCAATGTTCAGGAATTGCTGCAATGGAAAAACTTTATCACCGAATTTTCCAGTCAACTTACCCCAGGCAATTATTGAACCGGCAAAGGATATACTGCCTATTATCAATCCGGCAACAATAGCCAGCAGCTTCAACTTCTCGTTACCTTGCACGTGATAAATTTCGATAAGACCTATAAGCGCAGCACAAGCTCCTCCCATACCATTAAAAACCGACACCATCTGTGGCATCTGCGTCATTTGCACTGTTCGCGCCGAACGGGTACCTACAATAGTTCCTAATATCAAGGCAGC
>JAQBNQ010000177.1 GCA_028288545.1 Bacteroidota bacterium | reverse complement strand
TGTAAATGCCACGCCCCGGTTAGCAGCATCGTTATTTATATAAGTAAGACTACCCTGGCTAAAGGCGTAATCGTCACTTGTGTCAGTGCCGGAAATGCGGTCGCAGCGGATAAGAGAGGTATAATCGGTGACCATTAAAAAGTTACTGGCAAATGTTGAATTGGTCAGCTTATTAACTCTGGTAATACCGCTGGTGCTAAAAGCCCCAATAGCCTGTCTGCCCGCTACTCCCGAAAAATTATTCATAGGAGTAATAAGTGCGGTTGCAGCATTTGAGTCGGTTGACATAACCGCTACACTGTCGTTATCATCAGTCATGTGTACTTTGCAGCTATCGTTGAAATAAGATTGTATCAGAGGATTGGACCGTGAGTATATAGGCGAGTCGCCATGTTTTGACTTTACATATTGCGTGGCAAGATCCATAGTATCAATTCCGCGCATCCATAAGCCGTCGCCAAACAGTCCAATCCCCCAATCTACTATTTGCCCTGCCGCAGTGTAATGAAATCTACCGGTGCTTCCACTGTTCATATCTACGGTTACGTACAGATTATCCTGTCCCGGAAAATTGGAGTCATAAATATAAATGGTATCAATACCATTGCCCTGGAACCCCGGCACTAATTTAAACGGTAGCACAGCGTGTGATGCACCTGTGTTTTGAATATTTATTATTAAAACAGAATGCGGACGGCCCCTGCTGTTGCGAAGGCTTTGCTTTAATGACTGCATAGTTACAGCCAAAGCGTCCTGCTGATGAGCTGCCTGGTGGGCAGAATATACTTTACTCCATTGCTTGTATTGTGTTTGACTGATAGCAGTTATGGTGGTGTCGTTTAATGGATAGGAGTAAACATTCAATCCGTTAAATGCCGCACAATCGGGAAAGAGTCCCAGGTACCAACTACGTTTATCGAATATCTGTGCAGCGGTATTACTAAGTCCGAAACAGCTGCCGCTAAAAGTAAGACTTGCAGATGCACTCCAAATTCCATAGGCAATGTGGTCTATCACTTTTGTACCGTGAGACATTTTATAAAAACCACTCTCCGCCATTGACTTTACAAAATCAGGCCAGTCCGGAAAAACTCTTTTCGACCAAACATTTGCGCCGTTTTTGGGGAAGGTGCTGCCGTTATTCAAATAAGGATCGGTGTTGTATTGAAATTGATCGGTATAAGAATCGGGAAAAACACCTGTACGGAGGTTAACGAACGAATACGCATTAACGCTGGGTCTGAATCCTATATCATATTTCGCAACTATAAACCCATGGTCCACGCCCAGGTTATCTGTATAATACCCTATTATTTCGTTGTTGTTGTTTATATGAAACGGGAAAACGGTAGTGGAACCCTTCACATAAATTTGAGTCAGGTGAGCCAGGTTCTGCCCGGGTAATTTTTGTGCGTAATAACCCTTGGTTTGATTATTGAAAGTTCCACATATCCAGCCATTATCGTTCATACCATATACCCGCGATTTGATTGAACCTCCAACTACAAAAGTATCCCATCCTAAACTTACGCCCCTGTATATCGCCGCTTGTTCCTGCGCTCCCTGTATAATAAACCCTCCTACATTGCCGTTCTTGTCAAGGTCAAATAAATAGGTGGGAAACACGGTTCCCTGGTTGTTGCAGCGTAAATCAGTAACCTGCGAATAACTGTTGCACCAAAGTGCCCCATCATCATTACTGCCAACCTGGTAACTGCCGGCAATACAAGTATCGTCTGTAATACCGGAAGCCGTCATATTAGTTCCTCCCCAACTGCCCGTAACCGTTGTATTATAGATACCTCCTGCATTGCGACCTGGGTTAGGTAGAAAAATAAACCCTTGTGCGGCGGCCGTATTACTGGCCGAACCATAATTACCCACTAACATACCTTTATTGCTAATGCCGGTAACAGTGCAAAAAGAATAGCTGCCCGGGTTGATGGTTATGGTATCGCCATACTTGTTTATTTCAAAAGCAATAGTGTTTCCTGAGGCCACGGTATAGTAGCCGCAAATTTCACCACTGTCGTTAATACCCGTAAGATAAGTGCCCGTGGCATTGGGCATATCAAAAGTTTCCTGGGCAAAACCAATTAAACCTAAAAAGCAGGTTAAGAACAGAAGTAGCAGTTTTTTCATATGCAGGGCTTTAATGATTGCAATACGGACAAAAGTAGACCAAAGAGCCCTGCTACCTTATCCCCCAAATGGGGGATTTTCAGGATCAGGCCGGGTATCGGTTTAAAAGCAACTGGTAACAGGTCAGGCTGATAATTCTGCGGTTCGGCAAAAGTCATGGGACCTTTATATGATACAAATTTAGTTTTGCTCCACTTAGGAAAAGATGAGGGTGTTAAAGTTTAATCATTTGATTAAAATGTTTGTTTAAAACAATAAAATAAATTTAACTTTGCATCGTCAACCAGGTATGATTATGGCAAAGGCGAAGAAAAAAGAAGAAGTTCCGGCTGAGGAAAAGATAAAACAGGCCGCCCGTAAGCTATTTACCGAAAGGGGGTTTGATGCTGTAAAAACACGGGATATAGCTGCGGAAGCGGGCATCAACCTGGCCCTGCTCAATTATTACTTCCGCAGTAAGCAAAAGTTGTTTGACGTGATAATGGTAGAGAATTTTGAACAATTCGTTCAACAGTTGATACCGGTTATGGGGGATGAAAACCTGTCGCTGGATGAAATTATAGCCAAGGTAAGCGGTAACTATATTGATATGCTCCGCAATAATCCCGACCTGCCCTTTTTTATCCTGAATGAAATGAAGAATGAATCTTCCGAACTGCTTGTTATTCGCGAAAAAATGAAGGATGTAAAAAGTGGCTTTATTAAAAGAGTTGAAAAGGCAATGAAAGAGGGCAAATTAACGCCATTGCATATGGGCCATTTGATGATGAATTTTATGGGGCTTGTGATATTCCCCTTTGTGGCGAAACCTGTATTAATGAAGGTAAACGGTTTTAGTAATAAAGAATTTGATGCCTTAATGGATGAAAGAAAAGATTTAGTTCCAATATGGCTTAAGGCAATTATGAAGGCAAAATAAGTTTAGAAGAAAATCAAAATAAACAGATGAAGCGTATTCTTACAATCGTTTTTATGGTATCGGTATCCTTGTTGTACGGACAAGGCGGAAAGGCTATTACAATTGATTCATGCTATGTGTGGGCAAGGCAAAATTACCCGCTGCTAAAACAGTACAAGGTAATTGAGCAAACCCGCAACTTTACCCTTGAAAATGCATGGCGGAATTATATCCCACAACTAAATGTAATGGGCCAGGCTACGTATCAATCTGAAACCACCAACTTTGGCGATGTTTTCGGAAGCCTTCCTCCGCAGTTTGCGGGGCTTATCTCGTTTCCCAAGTACAGTAAAGACCAGTACCGTTTAACCGGTGAGGTGTACCAGACAATTTTTGATGGGGGACAAACCAAATTCAAAAAGGAGAATGCGCAGGTTCAAGCCAGTATACAGGAGCAGAACCTGGAGGTGAATCTTTATGCTTTAAAGGACCGTGTTAACCAGGTTTATTTTGGCGTATTGCTCGTGGATGAGCAGCTGAAGCAAAACACCTTACAGCAACAGGATGTACAAAATGGAATTGACCGCACCCAGGCGCTGGTAAACAACGGTACCGCTTATAAAAGTACTATTGATGAGTTGAAAGCCCAATTGCTGCAGGTGCAACAAACCCGCGTTGAAATGGCAAGTTCACGCAGGTCGTACCTGATGGTGTTGGCTTTGCTTACCCGTCAAAGCCTTGACGACAGCACGGTTTTGATAAAGCCACAGGCTCCCATAATTAGCACCGACATTAAAAGGCCCGAAGTAAAAATGTACGACCTGCAAAAGAAAAGCTACGATGTACAATCAAAGCAATTGCAAACAGGCTTAATGCCAAACATCAATGCCTATTTTGATGGCTCATACGGGCGGCCTACACTGAATACCGTTAGCAACAGCTTCGGTGCTTTCTGGATAACCGGTATCCGTTTTAACTGGAGCTTAACTTCTTTATATACCATGAAAAACACACGTCGCATTTACGGACTAAGCCAAAGCGATCTTGATCTGCAAAAAGAAACTTTCCTCTTTAACACCGGTATCAACTTAGCACAGCGCGACCAGGAAATTAAAAAGTACAGCGAATTACTGGAGCGTGATAAAGAGATAGTAGACCTTCGCACATCAGTAAAAACTGCTTCTAATGCACAATTACAAAATGGAGTTATCACCGGTCACGATTACTTGACACAGGTAGACGCTGAGGCACAGGCCCGCCAGGCAATGATACTTCACCAGGTACAATTATTACAGGCAGAATACAACCATCAAAATACATCCGGCAATTAAATTATTCAACAAATAAAAAAGTAGTGATGAAAAAAATCCCGTTCATAGTATTGTTCGCCCTTGTTGCTCTTGGTTCATGCAATCAAAAAGACAAATTCGATGCATCCGGAACATTCGAAACTGAAGAAACCATTATTTCGGCCGAAGGAACCGGAAGGATAAAGGAGTTTAAAGTGGAGGAAGGCCAAACGCTAAAAGCCGGTGAATACATTGGCTTTATAGATACAGCCCAACTTTACTTCAACAAAAAAAATCTTGAGGCACAGATTCAGGCGGGCTTAAGCCGTCGCCCGGATGTTGCAGCGCAGGTTGCTTCCTTACAGGTGCAATTGCAAAATGCACAGCATGAGCAGGGCCGTATTGCAAGCTTAGTAAAAGCAGATGCTGCTACACAAAAACAACTGGATGATCAAACATCTATGGTTGCTCAAATCCAAAAGCAAATTGATGCGCAGTTGTCTACCCTCGATATCTCTACCCAAAGTATTAATAAAGAAACGGTGCCATTGCGGGCTTTAATTCAACAAATAAGCGATCAGTTATCAAAGTGCTACCTGGTTAACCCGGTTAATGGAACTGTGCTTTCTAAATATGCACGGGTAGATGAAGAGGCTACACCGGGCAAACCGCTTTACAAAATTGCTGATATCTCCAGCCTGATATTAAGGGCCTACATTACCAATAACCAGTTTTCGCAACTTAAGTTAGGTCAAAAGGTAAAGGTGTTTATTGATAATGGTCCTGATAAGTACAAAGAGTATGAGGGAACAGTAACCTGGATAAGCGACAAGGCCGAGTTTACTCCTAAAACCATCGAGACAAAAGATGAAAGAGCAAATCTTGTTTGGGCTACTAAGATCACCGTAAAGAATGATGGCTTCCTGAAGATAGGTATGTATGGCGAGGTAAAGTTTCAATAAAGTATTTGTAAAAGACATAAGCCTTGTATCGGTTCTCCCTTTAGGGAGTTAGAGGGTTACAAGGTTGGCGAGGTAAAATTTCAGTAAAAATGGCTTCTATTATTTTAGATAGTATCACCAAAACTTACAACAAAGGCGAAGTACTTGCAGTGGACAAGGCCTCGTTTGAAGTAAAGGAAGGTGAAATGTTTGGACTTATCGGTCCGGATGGTGCAGGTAAAACAAGCATATTCCGGGTGCTTACTACTTTGTTGTTGCCCGATGGTGGTAGCGCAACGGTAGCGGGGTTTGATGTAGTAAAACAGTACGAAGACATTCGCAACTGCATAGGGTATATGCCCGGTAGGTTTTCGCTGTACCAGGATTTAACTATTGAAGAGAACCTGAAGTTTTTTGCCACCATTTTTAATACTACGGTAGAAGAGAACTACGACCTGATTAAAGATATTTATGTACAGATAGAACCTTTCAAAACCCGTAGGGCGGGTAAACTTTCGGGTGGTATGAAGCAAAAGCTGGCCTTGTGTTGCGCTCTTATCCATAAACCGCTCGTGCTGTTTCTTGACGAACCTACAACCGGTGTTGATGCCGTATCGCGGGTTGAGTTTTGGGATATGTTGAAGCGATTAAAAAAGCAGGGCATTACAATCCTGGTTTCTACTCCTTACATGGATGAAGCCGTTTTGTGCGACCGGATCGCCTTAATTGAATCCGGGAAGATTTTAAGTATTGATACGCCTGAAAATACCGTGAAGAAATACCCCGGTAAACTCTTTGCTGTAAAAGCAGCCAATATGCACAAGCTTCTGCTTGATCTGCGCAGTTACGAAGGTACCCGCAGCTGTTTCACCTTTGGCGATTATATGCACTTAAGCTTTAAACAGGATTCGGACAATAATGTAAAGGTTCTTACAGATTATTTAACGGCTAAGGGCCATCAGCAACTTGAGATCAATGAAATAGCGCCGGAT
>JAQBNQ010000155.1 GCA_028288545.1 Bacteroidota bacterium | reverse complement strand
AAATGACATTAATTAAGTACGATAGCAACGGCAACCAACTATTTGTATCGCACTATGACAGTGTGGGACTCTACGATGGTGCAGTGGCTATGGAATTAAGCTTACATGTGCCGGGCTTACCGCCTACGGTAGCCATAATGGGTTTTAGCGGAACCGGTTTTTCGGCCTGGGATTTTTGCACCATTTTTATCAACCCGCACAATGGCACCCGCTACAGTGTAAGCAGAAGCAGTAACGGAAGCGGAAACTTTAGTAAGCCGGTAGGCATAGCAGCAGACGGTCACAGGGGCTTCTACATTGCCGGAACTTCAGTTGTTAGTGGAATACAAACCGCTATCAAACTTATTGCATATGATTCTACCTTTAGTGAAGTTTGGGTAGATACATGGGGCGATTCGCTACCGTCTGTAGAAGCCTCTGCAATGATCCCGGACTTCAACGGACACCTATATATCTGTGGCACCATTACTAAAGGCAATGGCGGAAAGGACATGGTGGTGTTGAGTTACAACTCTTCGGATGGAAGTTTGGCATGGGCACGAACAATACCGGCCAGTAATCCCAACCGTGAGGCAAAAGCAATAGATATTGTAAGCGATGGCGATGGTAACACTTATGTAACGGGCCGAACCTTTAATGGTAACAATTTTGATATTGCTACCAGTAGTTTTGACCAAAGCGGTAATATGCGGTGGATGAAAACGTATGCGAGAGCGAACGGCACGGATGATGAACCGACGACCATTGCAAATGATGGTAATAACGTGTTTGTGGCCGGCGTCAGTTATGGAACGGACAGCGTATATGTGGGCATGGAATACATAGCGCAGAATTTTACAACAACCGTTGCCATTGATACCGATAGCATTCCCCGCTATGCCGAAAAGCAACTTATTGTCCGTTTTGATACGGCGGTCTTGCTTTATAGCGCGATTAACAAAGAGGATTTTAATTATGGCTCACCTGCAGATTTTTTAAAGAGCGCTTTCATTGACACGATAAAACTAAAGCTGCCAACCCTTGATTTTGACAAATGTGTTTTGATAAAGCTTGCGCCGAGTTATAGGACATGGGATACGATATTTATCAGCAACATCGGCGACACAGTGAGAGTCCCACCGTTTTGGTCGTCCTTTCTTGTGCGGTATTCAGGAAGTACGGATAGCTTGGAGCACTTCTTTGCAGACAGCTTACAAAAAATCCGACCAGGTATTACGTGGGCGCATCTAAATTTTGCCATGGTAAATTTTTGCAACTGTACGACCGTGTGTCCCGATGATACTTTTTATTCTAATCAGGAGGCTATTAATCCTACCTTGACTAACAGCGGTATTTATAACAGTGGCAGTACCAATGCGGAAGGAGCCTGGGCGTTTACCCAAGGTTCATCTTTTGTAAAGGTTGGAATATTCGATAGCGAGATAGAGTGGACCCATGAAGATTTTATGAAAGATTCTTTTGAAAGTAAAATCATGGGAGGTCAGGAATATGCAATTACGCCAGTGCCATTATCAGGTTTTAGCCATTTCGACCAACATGGCACTATGGTAGCTGGATTGGTTGGAGCGTTGCGGAACAATGGGAAAGGTATTTCCGGCGTGGCCGGTGGTAATTGGTGTAACAATCCCGTTGCAGCGGCGGCAGGAGTTTCTCTCTATTCTTTTGCTGATATGACAGTAACTTCGCAGACGAGTTCCATCTTAGCAAGTGATGAGATTGCTGCTATGAATGACGCTCTGCTACAAAATCCTTCAGGAAGTTTTCCTGATTCTCTCTACAATTTGCATGATATAGACATTTTCAATTTCAGTCATGGCGTACCCCAAACATCAGATTCCTTTGCAGAGTATAAGGAAAAATTTTATGTGGCATTCCGCTTGGGAAAAATTTTGGTGGCGTCCCGCGGACAGCCTAATGGCGCAAATGTCAGCGGGGATGTACCTACGTTTCCCGCTAATTTCAATGATGATTGGATGTTGAGTGTCGGAGGATCTGATGTCAAAGGTGATAAAGCGCCACTTACCTTCTACGGGAGTAGAATGGATGTTATAGCGCCATATGACGCCTCTATGAATTATTCAACCAATACAGGAAATTCATATGTAAATCTTCCAGGGACTTCTTTTTCAGCGCCATATGTATCTGGCTTAGCGGGACTGCTGCTTAGCTATTTGAATAATCCGGCCAACCATAGGGACTATAATAACTTGGCTCCCGAGGATGTGGAAGAGATTATGCAAAGAACCACCTATTTTGATACTGACACATATTATGGTTTACAGCCTTATACTCCTGAAATTGGTTGGGGACGTATTGATATGGGAAATGCTTTAAACATGGTTAACAAAGCCAAGAATAAACTGTACCATTTTGATAGCTATCGCAACACAACTTCGTCCGTAAGTAATGATTCCATCACCACTGTAAATCTTAACCTTATGGAAGATGTGCCAAACCCCGGCTTACTCCATGTGGTGGCCGGAAGATATAAAGCACAAGTTTGGAAAATTACGAAGGTCATCAACCACCACATTTCGCTTGATTCCACGCAACACATCACGGGCTTTTGGGCGCGTTCAAGTTCCTCCGAGTCCTATCCTTTGTTCGACACGACCGGCGGAGTAAATCGACTAGAACCTTATGAGAAGGATACCATTGACGAAGTGAATGGTCCAGTCGATACGCTCCACGCTACCGTTTGGGGGTATTGTTACAAATTGCACGACACTACCGGCACCACCTTTATCGGCTGGATACCGGAAAACCCCTTTGCCTCTATTAGTACCCCAAGCATTAAGATGAGTTACACGGTGTACGTGGGTAGTGACTCGCTTCTGCCAACAGGCATCAGGAAAATATCAAACGGCTTTTCGGTATCGGTCCATCCGAATCCCGCGACAGATCAAATACATCTTGATTTGAAAATACCGGAGGAAGGAATGTATACGATCGGGCTTTTTAATTCCATGGGGCAGGCGATCAAAACATTGTTTAGTGGTGAAACGTCAGGGTTGTCAAAAAATTATGATACGGGCGATTTACAGCCTGGATTGTATTATATTCGGGTATCATCTGGTGAAAAGAATGAGACACTTAAATTGTCAATAATAAAATAGAAGGTATGCGGATTAAGCTATTCATACGATGGATTTTTTTATTGATACCAGTTTTGTCACAGGCGCAATACCCTGGGATTGATAGCCTTAAAATGAGCCCTGTACACCCTAATGTGAATGACAGCGTGACTATCTATGCGTATGTTGGAACGTATGACTATGCTTACAATTTCGGGGAGAGTGTTAATGTTTCTGACACGTCAATTTTAGTGAGTTCATGCTATGTAAACAGCCAAGACTTCACACAGCATTGGTATATTGATACTGTACACTTGGGGATTTTAGCAGAAGGAAACTATACACTTACCTATCACTTTAAACAGATATCCATTGAGCAATCTGATACACCCAATTTTTGCGCGACTTTTCCTTACTATGATTCGGCCTATCTGCATTTTAGTGTCACTGGTACAACGGCTATAGATGAGATTACCTCCACAGATTTTTTAAAAATTTATCCCAATCCGGTAAATAATAAACTCCATTTTGATTTTGGAAACCAATATCAAGGTAAACTCACCGGGAGTGTCTTAAACATTGCGGGGCAAATGTTGATTCAGCAGCATATTAATCCTGGAGGGAAACGTGAAATGAATCTTGAAAGCCTTCCCCCGGGTATTTATTTTTTAGTTTTGCGGGATGAAAAGCAGCAATGGATTAAGAAGTTTGTAAAGGAGTAATAAGAAATATAGATTTGAGCTAATGTTAATGCCTGGGCTCATTACCCAAAAGCTGTACCGGCAGACCACTCTGCGACTCAATTTAACACGCTTGCCATATTCGTAAAAGACAGGTGCTTTTCATAGGTGCTTTTGTTGGGAATATGCGCTATATTACTAACGTTGAAAATTGCAATATTATATCGCTTAAACCGATACAATAGGCGGACAGGTTAACCCTCAGGGATAAACGAATTGGCACCGGTAGTTCGCCGGTAAAAACCACCATTTCCCCCGATTGTAAAAAGCTTTTCAGTAATAGATTTATCTTCATTTGCGGATGAGAAGAAAATACCTGGTAGCGTTTACACAATTATTGGCCTGGGCAGCATTTATATTTTTGCCCGTATTGCTGTTTAATACTTCTTATCACGATATGCTTGAAGGCCCCCACGGCCCCGATCATCCTTTTCCTGCGCCTCCTCCATTGCTTGATATACCACGTATTATTTTTTCAACCTTATTGGTTGGCTACTACTATATCAATTTTTATATATTGATTCCGCGCTTGTTTGTGAAAAGGCAATACCTGCTCTATTTTGTTTGTATACTTATTGTATATATCATACTGGTTCCGCTGCCTTTTATTATCAGGTTCCGGGATTTTCACATACCTCCTTTCGTCTATAATTTCCCCACCTTGGTTTCTTTTTTCGTGGTTACTTTAATCGGCATCAGTATCCGTATGATCAGCGAATGGAGCAGGGCGGGAGAATCTATGAAAGAAGCCGAAAGTGAAAGAATAAAAAATGAATTGTCGTATTTGAAATCGCAGGTAAATCCGCACTTTCTGTTCAACGTTTTAAATAACATTTATACCCTGGCTACTATTAAAAGTGATAGAACACCTGATGCCATTATGTCCTTGTCTTCGCTAATGCGATATATTGTTACCGAGGCAGACAGGGAGTATGTGCCCTTGGAAAGAGAGTTTCAGCACATTGAAAATTTTATTGAGTTGCAGAAAATGCGTTTATCCGAAACCACTACTACGCATTTTCATTTTTATAATGCAGATAATGATTACCAGATAGCTCCTTTGTTGTTATTGCCTTTTGTTGAGAATGCTTTCAAGTACGGCGTTAGTACTCACCAGCCTAGTGAAATTGATATAAGTGCAACGGTGGAAAATAAAATTCTGAATTTTAAGGTGATGAACAGTAAAGTATCATCCAATAAAGAAACGATAATGACCAATACGGGTATTGGCATTGCCAACGTAAAGCGGAGATTGGAATTAACTTATCGCGATAAATATGATCTGAAAATTGACGAAACCGAATCAACATTTTTGGTGGACCTTAAATTGCAATTAACATGATATCCTGTGTGGCTTTAGATGATGAACCCCTGGCGCTGGAGTTGCTGAAACAATACGCGCAAAAAACAGCACCGCTGGAAATGCTGAAAACATTTACT
>JAQBNQ010000151.1 GCA_028288545.1 Bacteroidota bacterium | reverse complement strand
CAGATATCGTCCATCAACAATCTTAGTATGTATTTGTGGTTAGTTAAAGAAGAACGTAAGAAAATCGTTGTAGGAACGTTTACTACCTGGAAAAAAGAGATGTTGGAGAAACTGATGAGAAGATTATAATTAGCGAATGACGGCAATTAGCGAATTAGCGAATGTCGGAATAAAGACAAAATGAAGATACTGGATTGGTACATACTCAAAAAATTTCTGGGCACGTTCGTGTTTATCATGATCATGTTGTTGAGTATTACCATTGTGGTGGACCTGAGTGAAAAAATAGATTCCTTTGTAGATAACCACGCACCGGTTAAGGCGGTGGTCTTTGATTTTTACGTCTATTTTATCCCCTACATTACCTCGCTTATCGGGCCGTTTTTTGTTTTGGTAACCGTCATCTTTTTTACTTCGCAACTGGCAAGTCGCTCCGAAATTATTGCCATACTAAACAGCGGTACCAGTTTTTACAGGTTTCTTTATCCCTATTTTATTGGTGCCACTATATTTGCCGTATTGTTTTATGTGGGCAATAATTACGCCGTACCATATGCCAACAAAAAGCGTATTGAGTTTGAACATAAATATGTAAGCAAACCACCGGAGGGGATGCGATACAGCTTTCACCGCACGGTCTCTCCCGGAACCATTATTTATATGGATGGATACAAGCCATCCGATGCAACCGGCGGAAAGTTTTCCATAGATAAATTTAAAGACGGCAAACTGGTTTATAAGCTTCGTTCCGAAAAAATTGAGTGGGACAAAAAAACGAAACGCTGGAAGGTTTTAAATTACTACATCCGCGAAATTGACGAAGTAAATGGGGACAAAATCAGCAGCGGAACACAACTGGATACCGCCTATTCATTTAAACCCGAAGACTTCACCTTTACCGAAAGCCTTAAGGAGGTAATGACCTCGCCCGAGTTAAAGGATTACATAAAGTACATGTACAAAAGCGGGCAACCTGATATTGAATTTTACGAAGTGGAACTATACCGTCGAACCTCTTCCTCATTTAGCATTTACTTAATGACACTTATCGGCGTTAGTGTGGCATCACGCAAAGTACGTGGCGGCCTTGGTTGGCACATCGTTTTAGGCATTGGCTTAAGCGCCGTTTACGAAGTGATCATGAAGTTTTCGGTAACCTTTTCAACCAATGCTTCCCTCCCACCAGTACTCGGCGTTTGGATTCCAAACATTATCTACGCCGGCCTCGCAATTTATTTGATAAGGAAAGCGCCTAAGTAAAGCCGTCTTTTCCCGATTATATTTCTTTGCGTTCTTTGCGTAATCGCTTAGCGAACTTTGCGGTTAAGAGTATTGGCATTTGAAACAATTTCGACATTGTTCCGTACTAATTTTATAAAAAAAACCGAGACATGAAAAAGACCCTTCTATGCGCTGCGCTGGTTTGTTTTATGATAGCATTTGCCGGCAAAACCTTTGCCCAAAAAAACCAGATAGAAAAGGTGTGGTACGATGAAAAGAAGACCTGCAAGGTGCAGATATATTTAGCTAAGGATGGTAAGTACTACGGCAAAATGATATGGCTTAGCGAGCCCATTGATAAAAAAACCGGAAACCCGCAGGTAGATAAAGAGAACCCCAACGAAAAGTTGCGCAATGTTCCTTTACAGGATATGGTTATACTAAGCGGCTTTACACCGGACCCAAAAGATCCCAACGTTTACACCGGTGGTTCCGTTTACGACCCCGATTCAGGCAAAACCTATTGCGGAAAAATAACTTTTAAAGGCAAGGAACTGGATATGCGTGGGTACATCTGCTCCTTCTCCCTTTTCGGAAGAACAGAAACCTGGACATTGGCTAATTGACAGTTTACGGTTTTCGGTCTACAGTTTACGGTTAAACACAAAACCTCACTTGACTACTTAACAAATTTTCCAAGCATCCTTTTAACCCCATTGCTGTCAACTACAGAAGCGAAGTACATACCTGTTGTAAGATTTGCAACCGAAACGTTTACCACATTTCCGCTTTGGCGCTCCACTGTCGTAACGCGTTCTCCAATGGCATTGAATATTTCCAGGGTGCTATAATTGCTTATTGCCTCATCATTATTATTGCGCATATCAATCGTTAGATAGTCATTAGCCGGATTCGGATATATGCGAACCGCAGAAACTTCGTTGGCTGCAATTCCTAAAAACAGACCTGAAATATATACGCTGTCACAATAAACATTGCTACCGCCGGCATTGGTTACAGTTTCGCACACATAATAGGTTCCATTAACTGCATAGGTATAACTTGGATTTTGGGCACTCGAAGTTCCTACTCCATCACCAAAATCCCACGAGTACGTAGTGGGGTAACCGTCGGTGGAATCTGTAAAGTTGATCAGGCCTCCTCCGGCATTTGCATCTGTAAAATGTGGCACCGGCGCGTCTGGTGGTATGGTCGAATACTTGGCCGACAACAAGTCTCCTGCACTGTCGTAATCGAAACTAACAACAGCACCCTTGGTTTCTTTCGCCAGGTAGTTATAAGAAACCGTGGATTCATTTTGACTGGAAATATTATGCCAGCTAAAAAAGTAATAAGCATCTATAACGGTAGAAGTATTATCGTGACGCACCTGGCGCAATGACTTGTAAGCACCAATCGGTGTTATAGTCTTTCCCCAACCGTCAATCGTGTCCTTATAACTATCGGTATAAGTTACTCTCACCGAATCAGCCAATGGCTGACCTACAGAACTACCCGTAACTGTTGTTTGAAAGCCCCAGTTACCGGTATAATTTCCACCATATTGAGTAGGAAAATGAAATACGTCTTCAACCGGGGAGAAGTTGGCATAAGTAGTATTACCCCCCAACTGACCTTGTATTCCCTGTGCATCATACTTTGTTAAAGTAGTTTGTGCTAAAACAAAAGTAGAGCCATGGTCAGACGTGATTGCTATAGTTGCGTTTGGATAATGCGTGGTTTGGGTATTGGTTAAGGCAAGATATTGCACCGTATCGCGCTTGGTTGCAGTAAGCGAACCGAAGTTGTATACCTGGTTTGCTCCACGTGGACCATAATTAATACTGGTTACAGGCGTATCCTTTACCACAATATGATTCCAGCCTATAGTAGGCATATCGGTATTACTAAGTGTAATCTGAGATTGAGCGTTAAAGCAAAAAAGTATGGCAATAACTGCAAGGGTAAATTTCATTTTCATTCAATAGGGATTTGGCGATAAAGCTATAAAAAAATCAGAAAAAGCAGAAGCAGTTGTAAGTATAAGTATGGTTCATTTAATTAAACCCTCAATTCGTCTGCAAATATCTTCGGTCACAAATGGTAGTATTCTTTTTAACTCAATAGATACACTTGCCCTTAATTTTATGACATTTGATTTATACCCATTTTCATCAGGATTATGACGGGTCTCTATATTTACAACTTCTGAGTTAAATAAAATATAGCCTGTAATAAAATCTTCGGCAGCGGCATTAAAGTCTTTTAATTCAAATTTTGCTTTGCCTCTGTCACGATATGCGACCGCATAAGTGGAATCAATCTTTAAACCAGAATCAAAATCACTAATTGCTTGCAAATATTGATTTATATCAAGTTTTGCTTTCGCGCGAAAAAAATAAGCAGAAGCACTGCCTGGTTTGAAAGTTAAATACTTAGTAAAATCCTGAATCGCCTGACTGTATTCCCCAATCGCATGACGATCCATGCCTCGAAAGAAATAGGACATGGCATTATCTGAATCCAGAGCTATGGCCTTCGTAAAATCTTGAATTGAGACCATAGTATCACCCAACATCATTTCTGAAAAACCTATATGAAAATAAGCCGAGTCACTTGGCTGCTTTTCTATGGCTCTTCTAAATTCAAGAATCGCCAACTTATAGTCTTTACGCTTAAAACGAGTCAAGCCATTTTTATAATAAATGCTTGCATCGTTTTGCGCACTACCCAAAATGTAACTAAACACGAATACCAGAATAGAAAGAAATCTTACCATTAGTATAAAACTATGAAAAAGAACAACATTCCCGAATTCAGTGAATGTCATACCTTGGCAGCCTTTTCAAATAAGTTCCACATATTTAAGCGTTATAAAACCCACACATAGCAACATGACTGCAAAATCCAAACTTACCGGCGGAGCATTTTTATTTAACACCACCAACACCTCCGATGTATTTATACCTGAAGAGTTTACCGAAGAGCAGAAAATGATATCGGGTTCAGTAAAGGAATTTATGTTGAAGGAAGTTCAGGGCCTGGGCATTGGCAGGGTAGCCAGCCTGGATGCAGAAAAAGACAAGGACCTGGTAATGGAAATTTTCAAAAAGGCCTCTGCCCTGGGTTTCTGCGGTGTTTCGGTGGATGAGCAATACGGTGGAATGGGGCTTGATTTTAACACCTCCCTCCTGTTTACTGAAAATCTGGCATTAGGCTTTTCCTTCGCAACAACTATTGGTTGCCAAACATCCATCGGTTCCTTACCTATTCTGTGGTATGGTACCGAGGCTCAAAAAATAAAATATCTGCCTGCTATTGCCAGCGGCGAAAAAGGCTGTTCATACTGTTTAACTGAACCGGGTTCGGGCTCAGATGCCAATAGCGCAAAATCAAAAGCTGTACTAAACAAGGAAGGCACCCACTATATTCTGAATGGTCAAAAAATGTGGATCACCAACGGAGGCTTTGCCGAAGTATTTACCGTGTTTGCAAAAATAGAAGGCGACGAAAAGCTTTCAGCCTTTATTGTTGAAAAGGAATTTGGCGGCATTTCATTGGGCAAGGAAGAAAAAAAGATGGGCATTAAGGCATCGTCTACAGTACAAGTGTTTTTCAATAACTGTATGATACCGGTAGAAAATCTGCTGGGCGAAAGAGGCAAGGGTTTTAACATGGCGCTTAATATTTTAAACAGCGGCCGTATTAAAATAGCCGCCGGTGGTGTAGGTGGAATGAAATATGGACTCGAAAAAACAGTGGAGTACACTTCGCAGCGTATTCAGTTTGATAAGCCCATTTCGGACTTTGGAGCTATTAAACAAAAGATAGGAATTATTGCTGCCAATACTTTTGCTATCGAATCAGGAGTGTACCGTATAGGTGCCGAGGTAGATAAAAAACACGCCGAACTTTTAAAGAACGGCAGCAACGGCAACGAGGCCAAAATAAACGCCATGCGCGAATATGCTATTGAATGCGCCATCTTAAAAGTGCAGGGCTCTGAGGTGGTTTGTAACACGGCTGATGAAGCCATACAAATGTTTGGCGGCATGGGCTATTCGATGGAAACCGGCGTAGAGATGGCTTACCGCGATGCGCGTATCACAAAAATATATGAGGGCACCAATGAAATCAACCGGATGTTATCGCTGGGCGAGTTTTACAAGCGGGCCTTTGTTACCAAGGAGCTGAACATAAAAGATGCCGCCAAAGCTGTTCCTAAATCAATTGCGCAAAGTTTTAATCCCTTTAGCGGCAGTGGATTTTTAGGCGCGGAGTTTCAATTGGTCGGTAATCTGAAAAGCCTTTTTATGATC
>JAQBNQ010000140.1 GCA_028288545.1 Bacteroidota bacterium | reverse complement strand
TTTAGATAACATCAATTATTAATTTGATTCAATGGAAAAATAAATGTTAAAATTGGTCTTTCGTTAAACCCATTTAACATTGCGCAGTCAGACCTCACATAACCAAAATAACAACGCCATGAAAAATTTTCTTTTAGCCTTGTCCCTCACCCTGGCATTAGGCACAACAGTTTCCTTAAACTCGTGTAAAAAAACAACTTCTACTGACGATAGCCAAAGCGCAGTTGATAATACTGCTGTTAGCAATGCCATGAACAATACTTCGGATGATGCAACTTCGGCAGCCGGACAAGTTGGTTCAATTTCGGGCAAAACTGATGGCTGGCATCATCCACTTTGCGGCGCCACAGCGATAGACTCAGGCTCTGCAAATTCAAATCACCTACTTACACTTACTTACGATGGTACAAGTAACTGCAACGGAGTTACGCGCTCTGGCACTGTAACTGTTCAACTTACAGGTGGAACACATTGGAAAGACCAAGGTGCCGTTTTAACTATTAGTTTCACTAACCTGGTTGTTACCGATATTGCTACGGGAGGACATTATACTCTTACGGGCACTCACGTAATTACAAATGAAACGGGCGGATTGGCATGGCAGGTACTGGACGGCATAGCCAATGGTCCGGTTGCTCACCGTCATACCGGAAATCTACAGATTACCTTTGCAGATGGAAATCAAAGAACATGGTCGATTGACCGCACAAGGACATTTACAAATGCCGGCGGAATTGCAACTATCCAATTATCTTCAGAAGCTACAGGTAATGTTGATGCCAGCGGAACAAACGCTAATGGATTTACTTTCGTAAACTCAATTCCAACTCCGCTTGTTGCAAATTCAAATCCTAGTTGTGCGTGGAAAGTTTACCAGGGAGAGTATAACCATGAGGTTGCTAATACCCGCGGCAGAACTGTAAATATCAAGTTTGGAGTGAATGCTTCAGGTGCGCAAATAGGAAGTGCAACAACGTCTGCTACAGATTGCGATGTAATGGGTTTCCTTGCAACGTTTACCGTAGGCAATCGGACCAAAACAAGATTTGTTGGATACGCTCATTAAAATTTCTTTTTTTAATAAGGAATCCCGCTCTCATTCGGAGCGGGATTTTTTATTTCCAATTTCCTGATAATTGATAAATGCCGGCTTTATTTTAAAATAAAAGGAAGATTATTACGTATTTTGAATATGGCCAAGGAACAGATGAGTTTTTGGAAAAGTATCTGGATTGTTTTAGGATTGGTTTCGGTACTTTGGATAGTTCAGTTTATACAGGTTTTTGGAATATATGATTTAACCGATTACGCTAACCAACCCCGTCATTTTGGAGGTTTAAAAGGCATTATATTTTCGCCGTTCATTCACGACAAGGACCATTTTGCACATATTCTTTCCAATACCTTGCCCATTATGGTGTTGTTGGTGGTTCTTATTAATGCGTATCCCAGGGTTTGGTTTTTTGCTCTTGTTTTTATCCATCTGCTTACCGGAATACTGGTTTGGCTGTTTGCACCCACAAATACCTACCATGTTGGTATAAGCGGCATCATTTACGGCATCGCTTCTTTTCTTGTTGCTTCCGGAATGTTTAGAAGGGACAGGACCTCCTTTAGCATTTCTATTCTGGTAGTACTGGTTTATGGGGGAATGGTATTTGGCTTTTTACCAAAAGAAGGCGTATCCTGGCAATCGCATTTGTTTGGCGCCATAAGCGGAGCCATTATTGCCTGGATATTGCGTAAAAAAGATTTACCACCACCCACGGAAATTGAATTGGAGAAAATAGAGCCAGAACATCATTTCTTTGACCCCGATAAGCCGGTGTAATCAAAATTACCGCACAATTGCTAAATACTTAGCAATTTAGCACCGTTTTTGCTCTTCACTTATTGTTATGGATATTAATGTTCCCGAGGTAAAAGTTCCCCGTATAGTTATAGTTGGCTGTGGTTTTGGGGGATTGCAATTGGCCAAGTCCCTGCATAAGGCGGAGGCGCAAATCGTATTGATCGATAAAAACAACTACCACACTTTTCAACCCCTGCTATACCAGGTAGCCACTGCCGGTTTAGAGGCCGACTCAATAGCCTATCCTATCCGCAAAATATTTAAGGGGCAATACAATTTTCATTTTCGCTGGGGCGAAGTTCAAAAGATAATTCCTGCAGAAAACAGGATCGTAACTTCCATCGGCGAATTGAAGTATGATCATCTTGTAATTGCCACAGGTTCTACCACTAATTTTTTTGGCAATAAGGATTTTGAGGACAAGGCAATACCCATGAAAAGCGTGGTCGAAGCACTGAATTTAAGAAGTATGGTGCTTCAGAATTTTGAGAAGGCCTTGCTTACAACCGATACCAAAGACCTTGAAGCCCTGATGAATTTTGTGGTTGTTGGCGGTGGACCCACTGGTGTGGAACTTGCCGGTGCGTTATGTGAGTTGAAAAGACACGTATTGCCCAACGATTATCCTGAGCTTGATTTTAGAAAAATGAGAATAATCCTGATGGAAAATGGTGCGGAACTGTTGGCTTCTATGGCTGAGGGAAATCGCGATAAGGCCAGAAAATACCTTGAAGAACTGGGTTGCGAGGTTTGGACAAAAACGGGCCTGGCTAAGTACAACGGAACACTGGCCGAAACCAACAATGGCAAACAACTGCTTACTCTTAACCTGATTTGGGCAGCCGGGGTAAAAGGAGTGCTTATTGATGGACTTTTGCCCACTTGCATTAGCAACCGCGGAAGGTTTTTTGTAAATGACTATTGCAGGATTAAAGGCTATGATAATATTTATGCGCTGGGAGATGTGGCGGTAATGATTTCGGATAAATACCCTAACGGACATCCACAGGTTGCGCCGGTAGCAATTCAACAAGCCGAAATGCTGGGTAGTAATTTTATTAAAGCCTTGAAGGGCTGGACGCTTAATAAGTTCGATTACTTTGATAAGGGTACCATGGCTACCGTGGGTCGTAACAAAGCGGTAGTAGAAGTGGGGAAAATTCGGTTTGGCGGCTTTTTGGGCTGGTTTGCCTGGATGTTTTTGCACCTGATATTACTGGTGGGTTACCGAAACAAGATTGTGGTATTTATCAACTGGGTGTGGAGTTATTTCAATTACGACCGAAATATAAGGTTGATTATCAGGCCATTTAACAGGAAATAGAAACAAATTGGACACTGCCTTTTGTCCAAATGTTAGTACCTTAATAAGTTAAGTGCTTAACCATCAGAGCCCCGTTTGGAATTTAAAGAATATTACCGCATATTTGCGCTCCCAAAAATTATACAACATGAGTAAGGTATGTGAGTTAACAGGTAAAGGCCCAATGTTTGGACATAAGGTTTCCCATTCAAACGTTAAGACAAAACGCAAGTTTTTGCCTAATTTGAAGAAGAAGAAGTTCTTTATTCCTGAATTGGATGAGTGGATTGAATTGAAGATATCAGTTGCGGCTCTTCGTACTATCAACAAAAAAGGTATTTACCCTTACCTGAAGGAGTTGGCTAAGAAAGGCGAAATTAAATTGAATTAATAAATTTGAACCGATAAGACAATGGCAAAGAAATCAAAAGGTAACAGGATACAGGTGATCCTGGAATGCACAGAACAACGTGCAGCCGGTATAGCGGGCAGTAGCCGTTATATGACCTACAAAAACAGGAAGACAACCACCGAAAGACTGGAGTTGAAAAAATACAACCCATACTTGAAGAAGGTAACATTGCATAAAGAAATTAAATAATTGAGCCATGGCAAAAATTTCAAAGAACGCGAGAACAGACCGTGCTACGGTAGTAGGTTCTAAGGATTACGTAAAAGTGATCAAAGCTGTAAAAGGAAAAACCAGCAAATATTCATTCCTTGAGAAGATCGTTCACAAGGATAAGGTTCAGGATTTTCTGGCCGGTAAAGAATAATTCTGGCAGGTAAAAGTTATAAATCAAGCATCTTTCTGTTGAGAGGTGCTTTTTTTGTTTTCGCCAACTTGGTGTAATTTGAAATTTGAAACTTGAAATTAAATGGGACTATTCAGTTTTTTTACCAAAGAAAAGAAGGACGACCTTGATAAAGGCCTGGAGAAAACCAAGCAGGGTTTTTTCTCGAAGCTAACCCGTGCCGTGGCCGGTAAAACCAAAATTGACGAGGAAGTTTTGGATAATCTTGAAGAGGTGCTTATCTCCTCCGATGTGGGTTTACAAACAACCATCAAGATCATTAAGCGCATTGAGGAAAGAGCAGCCCGTGATAAGTTTGTTACTACCAATGAGTTGAATCAACTTGTTAAAGAAGAGATAGAACACATACTGGCCGAAAACAAGAACCAGGACCAGGATAGTTTTGATACACCAGCCGGGGTTAAGCCTTATATAATAATGGTTGTAGGAGTAAATGGTGCTGGTAAAACCACTACCATTGGTAAACTTTCGCACCAGTTTAAAATGGCTGGTAAAACCGTGCTTTTAGGAGCTGCTGATACTTTCCGTGCTGCTGCCATTGACCAATTGGAAGTGTGGTCGCAAAGGGCAGGAGTGGAGATCGTAAAAAGCCAGATGAATGCAGACCCGGCATCAGTTGCCTTTCAGGCAGTAGAAAGGGGAGTTGCCATAGGGGCAGATGTGGTTATTATAGATACAGCAGGTCGATTACATAACAGGGTGGATTTGATGAACGAGTTAACCAAAATACGCCGTGTAATGCAAAAGGTGGTACCAGATGCACCCCATGAAGTATTGCTGGTGCTGGACGGCTCTACAGGTCAAAACGCGGTTGAACAGGCTAAGCAGTTTACTGCTGCAACACAGGTTACAGCCCTGGCCATTACCAAGTTAGACGGCACTGCAAAAGGCGGTGTTGTATTGGGTATAAGCGATCAGTTTCACATACCTGTTAAGTACATTGGTGTAGGAGAGCAAATTGATAAGCTGCAGGTGTTTAATAAAAAGTTATTTGTAGAGAGT
>JAQBNQ010000134.1 GCA_028288545.1 Bacteroidota bacterium | reverse complement strand
GATCAAAACGGTAATCAAACCAGCACTAATATTAAAAACTCAACATTAATTGATGCCCGCAATACCTGCAAAAGCAAGAATTACGATCAAACGGTATTGGGCGTTCATACCTCAGAATCCTGCTCATTACAATAGGGAATGAGTTGAGGTTTCATTAAACAAAAATGCCCTTGCTAAGTGCAAAGGCGTTTTTGTTTTATTTGGTTTTGCTATTGAGCTTTTGCTTTGGCACCCAGCACTTGTGCCATGGTTTCGCCGATACTTGCGGGTGATTCAACCACGGTAATTCCACATTCGCGCATTATCTGCATTTTGGCTGCTGCCGTGTCATCTTTGCCGCCAATAATGGCACCAGCGTGGCCCATTCTTCTTCCGGCAGGGGCAGTTTGACCAGCTATAAATCCAACTACTGGTTTTGTTCCATTGGCCTTTATCCAACGTGCTGCTTCGGCCTCAAGGCTTCCGCCTATTTCGCCAATCATTACTATACCATCTGTGTCCGGATCGTTCATAAACAGTTCAACTGCTTCACGTGTAGTTGTGCCGATAATTGGATCGCCGCCTATACCAATAGCTGTAGAAATGCCTAATCCTGCTTTTACCACCTGGTCGGCTGCTTCATAAGTTAGCGTTCCTGATTTTGAAACGATACCAACCTTACCCTTTTTAAAAACAAAGCCGGGCATAATTCCAACTTTTGCCTCGCCGGGTGTAATAACACCGGGGCAGTTAGGTCCTACCAATCTTGTTTTTTTATCGCTTAAGTAGCTCTTTGCTTTCACCATATCCTGTACCGGAATACCTTCGGTAATGCAAACTATCAGCTCCACTCCTGCGTCAGCTGCTTCCATAATAGCATCGGCAGCAAAAGCAGGTGGTACAAAAATTATTGAAACGTTACAACCTGTAGCCTTACGCGCATCTGCCACGGTATTGAACACCGGTTTATCAAGATGCTTTTCGCCGCCTTTGCCTGGTGTTACGCCTGCAACAACATTAGTTCCGTACTCAATCATTTGCGAAGCATGGAATGTTCCCTCTTTGCCTGTAAAACCCTGCACAACAATTTTCGAATCCTTGTTTACTAAAACGCTCATTTTATGTTTGGTTAAAAGTTTAACTAAAGTTCTCCTAGTACTGGGCCCTTCTTCTAAGGTCCTTTAAAAAATCAGAAGCGAATATAAAATCAAAAAGCTCTCCTTCAGTAATTTTCATGATCTCCTTATTGGTGCCCTCCCAGTACTTTAAGCCCTGGTGTAAAAAAACAACCTTATCGCCAATACCCATCACCGAGTTCATATCATGGGTATTTATCACAGTGGTCATATTAAACTCCTGGGTTATTTCCTGTATCAATTGGTCAATTACGATGGAGGTTTTAGGGTCAAGTCCCGAGTTGGGCTCGTCGCAAAAAAGGTATTTGGGATTCATTACAATAGCCCGGGCTATACCCACCCGCTTTTTCATCCCGCCTGAAAGATCACCCGGAAATTTCTTGTTTGTGTTTTCAAGATTTACTCTTCCCAAACACACATTCACCCTTTCAATTTTCTCAGCAAGGGTTTTAGTAGTAAACATATCCAGCGGAAAACGAACATTTTCCTCCACCGTTAATGAATCGAACAATGCCGTGCCCTGGAACAACATACCAATTTCCTTACGTACCTCTTTCCTTTCGGTAAAGGCCATTTCGGTAATGTTCCTGCCATCAAAAAGGATATAACCTTCATCGGGTTCCAACAGGCCCACCATGCACTTTAGTGTAACGGTTTTACCCGAACCTGATTTTCCGATAATAAGATTACACTTACCGCTCTCAAAAGTGGCGGATACGCCCTTCAGCACGAGGTAATCGCCAAACTTTTTCTTTATGTCTTTTATCTCTATCACAGCAATATAAATGCAACAATAAAATTTACAATCACAATAATTATCGAACTATAAACCACCGCCTGGGTGGCCGACTTTCCAATTTCCACCGCTCCGCCATGTACGGTATATCCTTTGTAGCAAGATACCGAGGAAATGATAAAGCCAAACAGCACCGCCTTAACCAGCATAATAAAAACATCGTACGAATTAAAGGCATCGGTAACGCCTCTAAAGTATTCCGCAGTAGTATAAAAGTTGGCCATAATGCCGGCGCCCCATCCTCCCATAATACCTAAAAACACTGCTATTACCACCAGCATCGGCACCACAAAAATAGCTGCGGCTATTTTAGGCCCTATCAGGTAGGCAGGGGTATTCACCCCCATAATTTCGTAAGCATCTATCTGTTCGGAAATACGCATGGTACCAAGTTCAGAGGCAATGTTGGAACCCACCTTACCTGCCAGCAAAAGCGCCGAAATAGTGGGGGCCAACTCCAAAATCATACCTTTTCGCACTATGGAGCCTATCCACCACATCGGTACAAGGTTCATAGTACGGAACTGGTAAGCAAACTGCACAGCACTTACCGCCCCAATAAAAGTAGATACTATAGCTATATTGGGCAGGGAACCAATACCAATGTCGTGAGCCTGGCGAAAGGTTTCCTTCCAATACATAATAGGCTTTTCAGGCCTGGAAGCCGCCCTGAATAAGAGTGTGAGGTACTCGCCGAATGTCTCAAAAATTTTGATCATGCTTACTAAATGCCGCTAAGATAATTCTTTGCGCCAAAGTGCGAATAGAGATAAAAAATCCCACACCGAAGACAAAAGACAGCTTGGGATGATGCTTTTCAAGTCCCCCTTCGGGGTATTTAGGGGGCCGGCCTATTTCTATTAGTAGATACAAATAGAAACATCACCATTGATTATCAACTATTTACAAAAGCATTTTAAAAAGTAGAAAATACCCCTTCATTTTCATGGTATGCCTGTTTTGACGACTCTCCTTTTGCATGATCATTTGCAATTAGTCCCTGGCATGGAACGTTAGCCGCTTTTCTATTTCACATATAATCGAAATATAGATAGGTTAAAAGGAACGCCTTTGCTTCCAATAAATTCTATATCCTTAAATATTGAAATGTCTCCGTATTGCATTTTATTGACCTCCGTAGCCATAACATTACGATTGTCCGAATGGGTATATGAATAAAGTTCTCCTTTCTTATTTTTCTCTTTCTTATGAAAGACGATTTCCCAATTGTAATTTTTTATTTTAAACTTATTGGAAGTGTCCAACTTATATTGAATCTCCGAAGGAGTATTAGTCTTTAACTCAATCCTGGTAATTGTATCTTCCCCATTGTACCACTTATCTCCAATCTTGATTTGGTAATCTTTAGAATTGAGAGGATCGGATTGCCCATAATTGATCTTATTTAGCAAAACCAAACTGAGTACAATGAATAATCTAAGCCTCACCAATTTAAATTTCGTTTGACAATTTTATTTTTTACGGCAATTAAAATTACTCATTAAAAAACAATAGGCATAGTCTGAATCAGCATATATAGGGCACAATGCATTAAGCGCTAATGACACAATCGTGGAGTCTCCTTCATCCCAAGCCACGCGGGAAGCCCCTGGAACTGAAGAGTAAGGTCTATGTAAATTATTTTATCTTTGTTGTTGCTCAACAAAGCCGATTTTAAATGACTAAAAATCTACTCACTCTATTTTTGCTTTTGATCAGCGCCTTTAGTGATGCGCAGCAATCCTACAACATAACCTTTAATCACGATAGCCTTGTTGTCAATGCCACGTTTGCCGTTCCGGCAGGTACCGGGCCTTTTCCAACAATTATAATTAACCCCGGCAGCGGTGCTATTGACCGCGATGGAACGATACCTTTAGTTGGCGGAAATGCTGCGTGTCTTTATCCTTCATTATTAAATGATACACTTAGGTGTTACAAGGAATTGTCAGACGCACTGGTCGATTCCGGTTACGCAGTTTTACGGTACGATAAACTGGAATACACTTATACCACCACACTTGGCTCCATCACGTTTGATAAACTCTGGCTGCCCGTTGAAAGTGCAATAGACTATGTAAAAACAAGAAATGAGGTTGATACCAATAGAATCATTTTAATTGGGCATAGTGAGGGTTCGTCCCTTATTCCGTTTATTGCAAGAAACCGGACGGATATTAAGGCCTTGATTTCAATTGCAGGATCAAGAACACCTTTTGATTCATTATTGGCATACCAACTGGTGTATATAGCGCAAACCTGTGGCGGCAATGTTGCGCAGGCTCAAAGCCAGGCCAACCAGATTTTAAGCTACTTTAATATTATCAGGACAAATACCTGGAATGCAAATACTCCGGCCTTGTTTGGTGCCCCTGCCAGTACCTGGTATGATTATGTCAGGGCAACAGATTCAGTTTCTGTTCACTATAATTCTGATAACCTTCCAACTCTGTTTACCGGCATGGGGCTGGATATCAATGTTCCACCCGCCGAGCTAATCCGTTTTGAGAATGACATTACAATCAATGCGGATTTTTGGAGTATTCCGGGCCTGATTCACTATATGACACCAGATACCGACCCCCATGTTTCAACAGTTCTTACTGACACCATAATTTATTGGCTTCGTCAACATATTACACCAACAGGCATTGCGTCTATCAATAACGACAACAAGTCTCTTCACATCAGTCCTAATCCTTTCTCAACTGGTTTTTTAATTTCACTAGAGCAAAACAATGTCAGGCGTTTTGACCTCGAAATCAAAAACATTTTAGGTCAAACTGTAATTGAAGATCATACTATAAACGTAGTTAATAGCTATAATAAACGGTATGACATGACGCTATTTCCTTCCGGGATGTATGTGATTAATCTTATTTCAGATGGACAATTAATGACTGCAAAAATCATTAAGCAGTAAGGCCATTGGCTCAATCACCATGTCTCATTCGCCCAAGGCTGGGCTTCAGCCCCGCGGCGAAAGTTGTTTTGAAAAATCCTCTAAGGACATTACCCGCATTGGTGGAAATTCATTCTGATTGAGCGCGAGAAGTTTTCTGTCGTTTGAAATGAGGAGGTCTGCATTAGATGAAAGATAGGTATCCGCAAATTTATTGTCGTCCACATCGCCCTGCACCAAATGAAAAAAATAAAAGATATCGTAGAGAGATGTGTTTTCAGCGGTTAGAATTGTTCCAAGCAGATTGTGCGTTACTTCTGCACCCCAAAACAAACCAAACTTTTCTTCATACTCCAAAAAGATTTCTGTAGAAACACAAAGGGTATATTCCCGGTTAAGAAACGCATTAAACACATTTCTGTAGGGAGAAAGTTTACCGATGCAACTTATAAAGCTATTTGTATCAAGAACAATTTTCACCGTCGCTGGTTCTACTTTTTTGCACTATCAAGCCATTGCTGGTAAATAGAAGCGGTATAGTCACGATTTGCTTCTTCGCGTGTGATAGCTTCATCTAATTTATTGCGGAAATAAAAATTAAGCAACGATTTTACTTCGTTTAACTGTTTTTCGTCAGCGATATAGCGGAAACTTTTTAGTAGTTCCAACTGTATTTGAGTGAGTTTATCAGAAGTGGTAATCATACCGAAACATTTTTACGAAGATAAAATGTTTTAATGAAATCATTTTAGCAAGGACGGAGACATTTGTAAGCGGATACTACACTGGTTTCATGGGCCTTGCGTCAAGGGCCCTCCTCAGCATCGGGTTTTGGCGCTGTAGACTCTCCGTTTTCCACGTTGCAGACCAAAATTGCCGCTTTCCCCAGGCAAACCCATTTATGACTAATCTCATCTTCGTCCAGGCGGGGTCTTCATGCACCGCATTTTAGCGTTGGATATCCAGCGTTCGTCAAGGGCGAAGACCCGCGCTAGAACTGAAGAATTTACAATTTTAGCAAACATGAGTTATACCAACAAACACCACAGAGAACTTACTGCTCATGATCTCGCCTTTGGAATAGGAAGAAAGGCAACCAAAGCTGAACTTGAAGAATTATTAAAAAAGCCGGCAGGTAAAGGAAAAAATGCCAAAAGGGTTATTGCTGACCTGAAAGCGCATCTTTCGGAAAGGAGAAACAAACGTAAGGCCTCATGAATGTGATTTTTAAGCCAAAGGCTGAAGAAACCATTCAAAATATTGCTGAATTTGTTGATGATATGAATGTTGCCGGTGCAGAAGGAAGATGGGCTGAAAAATTTATAGAACATGTCTACAAAGTTGGGGAACTTGAAAGTTTGAAGTTTCCTCTTTGTAATAACGAATCATTGGCAAAAGAGGGTATAGCTGCATAATATTCAAAGGATGGGTAATAGTTTTTAAAATTGAGAAGAGAAATTTGTGGTGTATCAGATAATACTTGGTTCGCTTTTATATTAACCCACAGAGTTTCCCGGTTCGGCCAATACCGTTCGGTTCGCGGTCCCCGAAATAGCTACTAGCGCAAATCTCTACCCAAATCTTCACCATTTATGAGTAACCCCATCTTATTCAAGCCCCATAATAAATATAAAACATGTCAAACATCGTTTTATATTTGTAAGATAGCCTCATATATGAAAAAGATTTACCTCTTATCAGTTGCCGTTGTTTGTGTACTTAGGGTTAACTGCCAGATAACAGTTACTGCAAGCGACTTTGCCAACCCCGGCGAAACGGTGGTAATGAGCGATGCTACTATCAACCAGTTTTTAAGTTATCATACAACGGGGGCTAACTCCATATGGGATTATTCAACCCTGCAGTATAACGGACAGCATATTGATACTTTTTACAAGGAAACCTCTGCCAACCCTTTTTACATTTTATACTTTTCGAATACCAGTTTTAACCCGCACAGGTCGAGCATGTTTATTACCGGTGGAGTTACTGCGCCAATAATTCCTTTATTGCCACTTACAATTACCAATACAGAGAACTTTTTATACAAAAGCAGCAGTGTTTATGAAGACCAGGGTTTTGGTGCAGATATCAATGGCATTCCTTTTCCTATTGCCTTTACCCATCCTGATGTTATCTACAATTTTCCGATAGATTACGGCAACACTGACAACTCTACTTCGGGATATTCCATTAACCTTCCGGGGACAGGTTATTACGGCTACCAGCAAACCCGCACTAATAAAGTTGACGGCTGGGGAACCCTAACAACACCCTTTGGAACTTTTCCGGCCATCAGGGTAATGAGCGAAATTGCAAGCTACGATACCTTTTATATAAACAGCGTTAGCCAGGGTATTAAGATACCACGTTTTAAGCAGCGTGAATATAAATGGATAGGCAATGGACAACAGGAGCCCCTACTGCAAATAAATACACAGGTATTATTCTTTAATATCGAAACCATCAACATTATTCAATACCGCGATAGCATCCATATTATACCGGTTTCGGGTATTGATGAAGCAGGGAATAATGACATTGCGTTTGCAGTTTATCCAAACCCTGCTAATGCAAATTTTACTGTGCTATACCATCCTGTCAACGAAAATTATGACGGGACTACGCTTACCGCAACCGATATAAGTGGTCGCGTTATTTTAAGCAAATCATTAACCGGTAGCATGGAGTCCTTTGATGCCTCAACCTGGGCCCGGGGCATGTACTTTATCACGGTATTGAACGGCAACCAAAGAGTAGTTCAGAAATTGGTGGTTCAGTAGTTTTCAGCAAGGATAGCCGGATTAATCAGCTACTTGCTTTATAGCATCAAAAACAATTTGCCCTGCCTTTTTAGCTCCATTGATATTGAAGTGGCAATCGTCATAAAACACTGACAGGTCGTGCGGCAGTTTTTTATCAATGTCAACCAGCAACACTTTTCTTTTTGTGCAAACTTCTGCCAGCTTTTGATTATACAAATCCAGGCCCTTTCGCAAAGCCCTGGCGGAGTAATATGTATGTCCGGGTTCCTGCTGAAAATTGCCGATACCGCCCATCCATAAAACCCCGGTTTCATTTTCGGGCATGGAATCCCTCCAAAGGGCCGATTGATTGACAAAAATTACTTGCAGTTTTTGTTTTTGCGCCTCATCAATTATCAGGTTAAGGTTGCGCTCAAATTCGCTGAATGCAGAATTCAAATCAGGCAGGGTATCAACAATATCAGCAGTTCGTCGGTTTTGCCTCCAGGTTTTATAGATAGCTCCATGGTCGTCCTGCATTTCCCATTTTACTGACTGGCGGTTATGTGAGGATTTTTGCGCTGCATAAAACAAGGCAGTTCTCCGCAACCAGCTTGTACCGATACCCCGTCCTTGCTTTAAAAATATGTTATTGACAAATGAATCTTCCATAGCCGGGTTAAAACGAAAATCATCATCATACAAAGTGTATTGGCTTAATCGCTTAACAAGATCGTTCAGCCCCACCATTAAAATCACCCCGCCAAATTTTTTGTATTGCGGAACGCAGTATTTAAGTTGAATATAGTTTTCGCGAGTGGTGCAACCGCTTTTACCAATGTTCCCTACAAACCAGGGTAAGTTCCGGTCCCATGCATATCTCCTGATTTGCATCGGCCAGGTTTTATCATCGTTTAAGTAAAGGCACTCGGTAGTGCTTCCACCCAAACACAAAAAATATTTAGTGCCACCCGCTTTATCCCTGGCGCTTGGTTTATCATAAAGCAGGGTTTCAAGCCGCAATTGCTCCTCATCCGTTCTTATACCGTAAGAATTGATGGTAAAACTGCTTGGACTTTGCAATCCGCTAAGAACACTTGAATCGGGTGTAAATGTGTGCTTCAAATTTGGCTGCCAAACAAAATAATGTGTCTGTACCGGGTACATAAGCCGAAGAAGAATTTCCGCCAATAAAACAGAAAGCAGTATTGATGCCAACACCAATACTGCTTTCTGTAAAACCGATTTATAATTCATATCCGAAATAGTGTAATGCCAGGTTTATCTGTCTTTACTAACCCACACTTCGGAGTGCGGCTGTTCTTTCAAATTTCTTGTATTTAATCTGTGAATCCCTGCCTGCGTTCGGGCAGGCGTGGCAATGTATTTCTATAGATTTCCCCTCAAGTCCTGCTCTCTTTCTATCGCCTCAAATAATGCTTTAAAATTCCCTTTACCAAAACTTTTTGCGCCATGGCGCTGAATCACTTCAAAGAAAACAGTAGGGCGGTCCTGCACCGGTTTAGTGAATATTTGCAACAGGTAACCTTCATCATCGCGGTCAACCAGGATATTCAGATTTTTGATGGCATTTACGTCCTCATCTATTTTTCCAACACGGTTCCAAACTTCATCGTAGTATATGTCTGGTACTTTTAAAAACTCAACCCCACGGGCCTTTAGTTCCTTCACTGTTGCAAGAATATCATCTGTAGCAATGGCCATATGCTGGCAACCGGGGCCATGATAAAACTCTATGTACTCCTCAATTTGCGATTTCTTTTTACCGGCAGCAGGTTCGTTGATCGGGAATTTTACATAACCGCTTCCATTGCTAACCACCTTGCTCATCAGGGCAGAGTATTCGGTCGAAATATCCTTATCATCGAAAGTAAGCAGCAGTTTAAAGCCCATTACATCCTCATAAAATTTTACCCACTCATTCATTTTGCCCAGTTCAACATTACCAACACAATGGTCAACATGTTTTAGTCCCACCGGCTTGATAGGGATAATTGATTTACGCGCCTGGAAACCCGGCATAAATGCACCCGTATAGTTTTTACGTTCTACAAACTTGTGAATGGTTTCGCCATACGTTTTAATGGCGGATATAACCACCTCGCCAAACTCGTCCTTTAAAACTGTTGGTTCCATAACACCCACTGCGCCGCGCTTAGTAGTTTCGGCATAGCTTTTACGGGCGTCATCCACCCAAAGCGCCAATACCTTAACCCCATCGCCGTGCTCCAGATTATGCTTTGAAATTTCACTGTCAGGGTGCATTGCGGAAGTTAATACAAAGCGGATCTTTCCCTGCTGTAAAAC
>JAQBNQ010000309.1 GCA_028288545.1 Bacteroidota bacterium | reverse complement strand
CTGCTTTATCAACTGCCACTTCCAATACATCTCCCTTACCAAACCACCCGGCCTTTTTACCAACCGAATAAATTACTATAAGCGACACCAGTGCAATGGCAAGGATGATGATAATTCTGTTTGATTTCATTTTTACAGATCAGTTTAAGGTGATGGCTTTGCCCTGGTAAAAATCGAGGATCTTCATGCGGAACACGTAGGTATATTTTGCTTTTACTATTTCAGATTCTGCCGAAATTAAATTGTCTTTACTCTGCTCTAAATCAAAATTGCTGGCTATGCCCGCCTTATACCGGGTTTCGGTACTTTCATAAGCTTTTTGCGAAGCCTCCAGGCTCTTTTTATTGGCCAGGTAACTACCGGCTGCTGCTTTTGCGTTTGCATAAGCCTGCTCAATATCTGCCCGGAGTTGGTTTTTTGAACTCTCTAATTGCAATTGCCTTATTTGTACCTGCAACTTAGCCTTTTGCATATTTATTACTTTGGTGCCTCTGCTAAATAGGGGTATATCTAACTGAAGACCTACCACTTGCCTGAAGTTATTGCTCAATTCCTGGTTCAATGGAATTTTCCCATACTCTGCCGGAAAAGTTGTTGAGAACCCACCCAGCGCAAAAGTATCATACCGAAGCACCTGCCTATCCTGACTAAAATACCCGCTGCTCAAACTACCAAAAGCAGAAAGAGTTGGGCTAAATCCACCATAAGATATTTTTTGTGTGGCGTTGGCGCTCTGTAATCTTGCCTCGGCACTTTTAATAACCGGTTGGTTTTGTATGGCGTAAGTAAAAATATCTTTAGATGCAAGAGCCGCTATGTCGCCCATATTGTCTGCTTTTACTTCGGGCGCATCAATAACAAAGGTTCGTTCCTCCTGCACAGTTAATTGCAACAACTGCGCTAATCCCAGTATTGCCAGGTCTACGGAATTTTTAGAATTTACTACAGCCACATCATCGCGACCCATTTGCGATTCAACATCGTAAATAGCGGCCTCAGGCAATGAGCCTGCTTTTATCTTGTTCTGTACAATATCGTGCTGTGCAATAGTTAACTCTCTTTGCTTTTCGGCCACTTTTACAATTTCCTGGTTCAGTAGTATTTGCAAATACGCCGAAGCCACATTTAAAGCCATATTGGTTTGGGCCGTTTCGTAATCGAACTTTGAGGCCATAAAATCATACCTGGCCTTTTGAACATTGTAGATCTGCTGAAGGCCTGTAAAGATGGGCATAGAGCCCGTTAACTGCAATTGAACCGATTGCGAATTGCCCTGGGCAAAACTGAAAGTTTGCGGGTTAAAACCATTACCAAAGTTATCGCTGTAGCTGCCATTGGCATCAATGGTGGGCAAAAAATTGAGCTTGCTTTGCAGGTGGTCGGCACCGGATAGTTTGGCCGTTACAGCGGCCTGCCTTACCTGCAGGTTATTTTGAAGAGCGTAGCTGATACACTTTTCCAGGGTCCATTTTTCCGTTGTTTGTGCGTGGGAAAACTGCAGGGTGCCAATAAACAATGCGATAAGAGAAAAACGTAAAAACCTCACTTCCTGAATTTTGAAGGTGCTAAAGTAGCAGATTTGCTTAAATGCGACCCAGCCCCCTCTAAATCTCCCCCGGAAGGGGAGACTTTAAAAACCTTGGCCAGGTCCGGCACGTTTATATTCGAAAACCTGCAAAATCTGATTGTGTAGGTAGACGTTAAACGGGGTAGGATATTGTACAGAGGTTTCAATGCCCTTAAACTTTAACTTTGCCCAATGCTTAAACCGATAAAGCAAAAAATTAAACAGGGTGCGGTAGTTGCCACGCTGTTGCTTGTTTCCGTTTGTGCTTTTGGCAGCGGACACATTGCGGGTGTTGGGCCTGATGTTCTTTATTTCGCCTGTACTTTTCTGGGCATTATTTTGGCCGGTATATTTACGCTGATCTATAAATTCCAGCAAAACCAGTTTTTAAGGGTCGTGGTTTGGGTCCTATGTTTGCTGTCGCTATTTTTTGAGTTTTACTAGGGGCCAACTGTTTTTAAAGTTGCGGACAGTTACGGCGAAGGAATACCAATAACGATTTTCATTCCACCAATAATTGCGGTTATTTGCATATATACTGTAAGCAGAAAAAGGAATACGAAATCGTAGCACCGAAAGGACTCCTCATTCATATATCCTATTACTAAATTTCTAACTTCGTTAAATGAATAAAAGAGTTTTTGTTTTAGCAACCGTTCTGCTTATACCTTCTTTAACTTTTGCCAGCGGGCATTTACCTGATTTGGGGCCTATACTTGCGGCTATTGCATTATTTCTATTGGGTACTTGGGGCACCTCTGTTTTGGGCCTGATCTTTTCCTTACGATATAGGAGCAAGGGCACTAACACAAGCCGGTCGGTGGCCTGGGTTTTCGGTATACAATCATTGGCTGTTGAACTGTATTTGCTTAGTACTTCCTTATTCAAAGATGATTCCGGCTTTGGAAGTAATGACTTAAACAGCCTTTTATTATATGCATTTATTATCCCACTGTGTGTTTCGTTGGGAAGCATTTTTCTGCTTGTTACAGCTAACCCCCAGTCAATACGCCGCCCGGAATATGATGAATTCGGAGCGCCGTTGCAATACGCGGATCAGCCAACTAACCAAAGGATAAAGGCATTCAGGGCGTTTGTGTTTATTGTTTACTCATACAAGTTAATTCAAACACTTATTTTTTTTGTTACCATGATACGTTATGGATTTATTTTCCATATAGGCCATGATAACGGTCCACATACAGCCTACTTTCAGAGCAATATTCTACTTACACTTAACATGGTTATCAGTTTTTTATTCCTGTTTTATGGCCCGGCCATACTTTATTTTTTAGTGAAGCGAAGCAAGTGGTGCTGGGTGCTCCTTTTTGCCGATAGCTTAATTGCAGGTATTTCAATTGTGTTTGCGTTTGGATCGTTGGCCATTTCGTCGCATAGTTTAAATTTTATGGTAATTGCTGTAATCCTGGAAGTGGCCTTATTGTATTTTATATGGCTGGACGAAGTTGCCGCTTATTTGAACATAAGCAGAGAGGAGAAAATGAAATATTCCATTGCTGTTTCGATTGGAGGGATGGTATTGGTGGCGGCGAGGGTTTTGGTTTGGATGAATATGTAGTACCCTTCAGGGATTTTTAGGGTTCACGTTACTTGCCTGAAACCGTGGTTATTCTATTTGGCGTCTAAAATGCAAACAACCTGTCATTATTGAGACAGGTTGTTCCTTTTGTATTTGATATAATTAAAACTTCGATTCAATTGCTACCTACTAACAGTCACCTTATCTAATCCCACCCAATTCTTCAATTCGTTTGTATAGTAAAGATAAGCCGATGAGGCCGGTGCATCATACTCACCCGGTATTTCGGCTTTCAGATCAAGGTTAATTTGCTTTTGCGCATTGGGAGCAAGGCTGCGGTAATAGCAGGCAATGTTGTTACCTATTATTTCGTAAAAGTCTATTACACCTTTTTCCTGCATTTCTTTTAACTGCCATGGTTGTGCAGAGAAACCTGCCGGTATTCCAATAATGGCCATTGTCATTGGCTGGCCTTCGGCAGTTTTGTTTTTGAGGGTGGCTGATAAGCGCATGGTTTCGCCAACCTTTACTTGTTTGCTTGAAAAATTTGCATCAAGACTGACAACACAATTGGCGGAACTTTGTGGCAACGAGGTAGTATAGGTTACGTTCATAGCATAAGGCAATGCCTGGCGGCAGCCTTTAAAACGTATTTCAATTTTTTGCTTTCCCTGTGGCACAAATTTTTCCAGTCCATCAATCACAATATTACCCCGTTCGCCTTTTGCAAAATCTTTTGAACCTGCAACCGCGCCGTTTATCAAAATCTCAACTGTGCCGGCCTCATCGGTCTTTTTGCTGAACTCGGCATATTTAGTAAGTGCCTTAAGTGAAAGTATAGTTGCCTGTGTTGAACCAAAACCACCGTAACCGCTACGGGCACCTACCAAAAATTTTACTGCGCTGGTTATGGCTCCGACATCAGGATGTTGAGATTTCATCATGGCGAGCAGCGCCAGTGAAGTTGTTTCAGTTTTCAATCCATCACCGGTACTACGCGTAATTGAATGTTTTTTTCCGGTCCAGAAACCTGCTTCGTTGCGGCCATTTATAAGTTGACTAACCATGTCATCTCCTTTACCGTTATCACCAATATTATAAAATGCATTGGCGCACAAAGCCATTATATATGGATCGTTGGAGTTGCGGGCGCTTTTATAAACGGCCTTCATTTCCTTATCCATGTTTTTATAAGCGGCTTCGCTTAAGGCGTAAACGATATAGGCATTGGTTATATCTTCATCAGCTCTTCCAAATCCATCTAAAGCTCTCGGATTTTTTTTGAATCCGCCTTCGCCATCACGTCTTTCAAGCAACAGGTTCATGGTTCTGTCAACCATGTTTTGATCCACACCGTTATAAACCTGTTTCATATCCACAAATTCCATCAAGCCATAAGCTGTAAGCGCTTCGTGCGGAGGTGAGGCTCCAAACCATTCATAACCCTTCTCTTTTGTTTCGAAGGCGGTAAGCTTTTTATAACCACTGGTCAGCAGTCCCTTCGCTTTAGCTTCCAATGCCGGATTACTGACTTTCATGGTTTTGAGATATTCCAGCGCCATAATATTGGGATAGTTAGACGAGGATGTTTGCTCAAAACAGCCTCCGGGCTCCCTCAAAATAGATTCAACA
>JAQBNQ010000102.1 GCA_028288545.1 Bacteroidota bacterium | reverse complement strand
AGTAACAGATTAACCGGCGTAGTTTGCCCCAGTTGCGTGGTGGCATAACTTTGCCAGGTGCTTTTATCTACCGGAATTGTGCCTTCGGAAGGAAACTGCTTTCTGTCAATCATACCCGATGGCAAGGATGATACGCCAAAGGAAATAAATAGAGCCTGCGATTTTGCATCTATCAGGTTGGTTACACTCAGGTTAGAGATCGGATAACCTAGCGGTGTATTCGGGTGCAGCGACACGGCTACTATCTTACCAGGGTTTGCTGATACAAGACCTTCAATGATCTGGTGGCCGGCGGGACAGTTAGTACATTGTACACCCGTAAATTCTTCAATTACTACATTTTTAGTTTCGGCCGCAACAGGGGTTTCAACGTAGGTAGTATCGGCCAGTGCGTGAGCGTTATTCTTTAAATTAATATCCGGACCAATTTCTTTACAAGCGGGCAAGAAAGCCGTAAGTATAGAGGCAAGGACCAGGGTTTTATATACTCTTTTCATGAAACCATGTTTTTTCATACGTGCTTAAAAAGTTGCGTTTACTCCAAATTTCCCACCGCTAAAGGCCGGCTCTAAACGGCAAACTCCACCGGTGCAAACAATTCCTTCCACCTGCTTAACATAGGCCAGTGTAAAGTTAAGTGGTCCGAGGGTATATCCGAAAAATATGGAGTAGTAATGATTCGCATTAGGGTTAATATCAGGATTTGGCTTAAAGTTCCACATATCGGATAAGGCGACAGAAAAGTGCGGCGCTACGTTAAATTCCACCAGCCCGTACATCCACTGTCCGTAATCCTTTAACACGTTTTGATACTGCAGTTCCATACGCAGAGACATCTTTTTTGTAAACTTATACTGCCACTCTAAAAACGGCGTATAAGCGTCTATAACGGGAGAACCCTCTTTTTGGTATACAAATTTATTATACCGTACATATTGAAAACCTACTTCTATCTCCAAACTCTTAGTTGGCTTTACAAGAGCCGATATAAAGCCTTCCCCAAAAAACGGCACATCCAGCGGGTTGTATTTTTTAAAGATAAAATCGCGGACATAGGAACCACTTAAGGAGAAAGTGATGTTCCTTTTAGGTGAATAAGTTGCATCGCCGGAGAATGACAATTCATGATTTTCGAGCGAGGGTGCAAAGTACCTTGAAGGAAGTCTCAAAGAGTTTTCGCGCGAAACAGGAGGTATAAAATCCATAGTTCCATCAAACAAGGATTCTGTTGGATTAGGATTTGTGTGGAGGTAAAAGTTTTCTGTGCGCTTAAACTGCAGGGTTAAACCGAAGCCTTTGTGCGAGTAATTTACCGAAGTGTAAAAGCAGGTTCCCGGCGTATTGATGAGCGAGTCAACCGCATCGCGTATCTGGTCTTTTTTAATTGCCTCCGCTGTTTTATAGGCCGCCTCAAAGTACCATGTAAAATCTCCGGCAGACAAGGTGTTATAAACGGTGAAGGCATAGGTATTGTACTTTGGCACAAAGCGTCCTAAGGTATCATAGGTTTCTATTCGCTGTACCACTTGGTTCATATCGTCCTGGTCCATGCTTCGGTTAATAACGCCAACACCGGGTACAAAGCGCACTTTGGTTCCGGCTGCAAAATTTCCTTCGGCATTAAAACCAAGTATGATAGGCTTTTGAATGGAGAACTTCAACTTTTGAACTCCCGCAAAGGCTTTCAGCTTTACAAGACTTTTCACGTCATATTCCAACCGCGCACCAAGCAGGGCATTGTCAATACCCAGTGTGCGCTCTTCATAAGCCCGGTAAATAATACCGCTGGCAATTTGGTCGTAAATGTATCCGCCGGTTATTGTAAGGTCTTTTACTTTTTTCTTGATGTAGAAATTTCCAAGTCCGGCAGCGGTATAGGGCGCTGTTGGCACCCGAAGGATAGAGTTATAAAACAAGTCGAGCCTCACTCCCGTTTCGAATTCGTATTTCTCGTTGGTATAATTAAGATTAAGCCATGCATCAGCGCCTACTTTAAAGTTGTCGTATTGCGGCATATTGTAAGCGCCTATCTTAGGATCGCGCACAAAAAAGTTAGTGTTGCTTTGAAAGGAACCCGAAAAATACCCCCATTGGCTGTAACTGTTCAAACCCAGGGAAAGCAAGATTATCAGGAGTAGGTTTATTTTACGCATTCAGCAAATTATAAATTAAGGTTGCAAAGTTATTCGAATGTATGTTTAATCAAAAATCGTTTAGATTTGAACAAGTTAAGTATTTCGGCACGAGGATTGAAGTAGCAACACTACAAAAAATTTCAGGAACAAAAAGAGTCTTCTAAAAATCAAACCCAAACCCACCACATGAACAAAAAGATACTGTCAGTTTTAGTTGTTATGGTTATAGCCATGGGCGCCTTTGCGCAGGATCAGAAAAAAGGAGTTGAAAAAGCTTTAGGTGAAAAAAGTTTACCGGTGCTTTCGCTGGCCGATGTAAACGGCAAACAGGTTAATGTAGCCGATTACGGCAAATCGGGTAAAATTACCATTATCAGTTTTTGGGCTACCTGGTGTATTCCATGCAAAAAGGAATTAACCAACATGGCTGAATTATATGATGACTGGAAAAAGAAATACAATCTTCAGATAGTGGCGGTTTCGATTGACGACTCGCGTAACTCTACCAAGGTAAAACCCTATGTTGAAGGACAGCGCTGGACGTATGATGTATTGCTTGACATTAACCAGGACCTGAAGCGTGAATTGAATATCCAGACAGTTCCCTTTACCGTGGTTGTTGACGCCAACGGCAAAATAGCCTTTACGCATTCAGGATATGTTGAGGGTGATGAATATGTGTTGGAAGAGGAGATACAGAAATTGAAGAAATAATAGTTGATAGTTGCTAGTTGCCCGTTGTCAGGCAATACAAATCTGTCGATATCTTAATAGAAGCGCTTAACAATCATAATAAAAGCGGCCCGAAATCGGGCCGCTTTTATTATGATTGCAAGGTGTCTACCGCTTTTGTATTCACTAACAACTGGCAACAGACAACTAACAACTATTAAAGCTTGTTGAATTTCTTTACAGCAGTTAACCTGCCTTCAGCATCAAGAACTTTTACCAGGTAAGAGCCTGCAGGAAGATTACTTATGCTAAGATTAAGCGATGGATTTTCTATCCTGCTTTCGGCACTAAGTACACGGCCCTGAACATCCAAAATTTGTACAGTAGAAGACTGCGAAGGGGTGAGCCCTTCAATAGTGATCATATCGGTAGCAGGGTTAGGGAAAACGTGTATTGCATTTGATTCTGCACTAACAGAGTTGATGCCGCTGGTAACAGTTACGTTAGCATGGTAGGTAATTATTAATGCAGGAAATGTATCCGCTGCAATTTGTACACTTACCTTCATCCAACCTGAGCCGGCAATTGCAGCCGGGGCAAGGATTGCATGAAAATCCAATGAATCGCCGGGAGCTAACCAAGCCGAAGTTTTTGGCGTATTTGGCAATGGGTAACAGTTCTGGTTGTCGCACAATTGCAAGGACCACCCCGGAACTGTATCAGCAGAAACCAAACGCCAGTTGATTTTAATAGAGTCGCTGTGGGTATTATGCAGGTAAATGTATTCATCCACTATATCAAACTGGCTTTGCACGGCAACATCCCTGCTAACCGAATCGGAGGGTGTTAAAGTAGCCTGCTGGGCAGATAAATGAACAAATGCGCCAAGCGCAAAACATAAAAGGAAAGAGTATACTTTTTTCATTAGAGAGATTTTGTTACGTCAAATGTAAGCAATAGCTAAAAACTAATAGAGGAAATGAAGCCGTTGGAAGGGAAAAGACCGCTATTTTAACAATTGGAATGTCATTTTTCTGTCATTTTTTGGAAGCATATATTTTTTTTGTTCCTTCATATCTAAAATGTTTACTTTCGTTACTACTTTGTTCAAAAACCAATTTAAAATGAAAAAATATTTACTCGCAACCTTAGGGTTGATCTTTAGTGCCGCAGGTTTAATGGCACAAAGCACAATTTATTCTCAAACATTCGGAGGTAGCTTTAACAGCTGGACCACGGTGGATAATACATCCGGTGGTACTGCCGGTAAATGGACGCATAACGCAAATGCAACCATAGCAAGCCCTTCATACGGTTCACAAACCAATGGTTCGCCAACTGCAGCTAATGGTTTTGCCATCATGTTGTCGGATGGAAATACCAACGCGGTAAATACCGACCTTATTTCGCCAGCGATTAACTGCACCGGCCATACTTATGTTGGTCTTCAGTTCTCTCAATGGCTTGCAGTTTACAGCAGTGCCACAGCTACTGTTTCAATCAGTACTGATGCCACCAACTGGACACAGATATATGACGGATTAAGCGCTTCAACTTTCGCTAATCCCGAAACTGTTCAGTTTGACATTTCATCTTATGCTGCAAACCAGGCTACTGTTTATTTAAAATTCAACTACCAGGCCACTAACGACCTTTGGTGGAGTGTTGATGATATTAAAGTACTTGACTTACCTGCATTGGATGTAGCTACACTTAGTGTTAACGGCGATGACTATATTGGAATAAGCAACTTTCCTATAACTACTACCATTCAAAACCAAGGTGGAACTGTAGTTAATGACGTAACACTCACTTACGACATCGGTGGAGCGGATGTTACTACTCAAACTTTCCACGGATTAACTTTGCTTCCTTTCGCTACCACCAGCGTTACTTTTACTGCTAAAGCACCTCTTACAACTGTAGCTGCTAACACAATTAACGTTACGGCTTCTGCTCCAAACGGAGGTACAGACGCTAACAGTGCAAATGATGTTGCCACTAAAGTGGTTACTACACTTAGCCATGTTCCTGTAAAAAATGTATTGGTTGAAGAATTCTCTACCGCTGTTTGCGGATATTGCCCGGGCGGAGCTACCAGGGTTAGCGAAATTGTAGCCGCTGACGCTTATGCAGTACCGGTTACTATTCACGCTGGTTTTTATACAGATAATATGACTACTGCTGATGACAATACTTTGGCCGCTGCGTTTACCAACGCTGCACCAACAGCTTGCATTGACCGTATTTTATTCCCTAAGCAAACACAGCTTGCGATAGGCGTTTCGGGAATGGGCTCAACCGCTAATGAATGGAAAGATGCCGTAGAGGCACGTCACCCGGTTACACCGCCAGTAAGTATATCGGCATCTAATACCTATGACAATACAAGCAGGGTATTAAGTGTTACAGTTACCGCTAACTTTTACGGACCTGTTACCGGAAACTTCAGAATGAACTGTTATGTAGTTGAAGATAGCGTAGTAGGCAGCGGAAACGGATACGACCAACACTCATATTATCACGATTCTCCAACCACGCTAAACCCATGGTTGGGCGAGGGTACTTATATCTCCAGCGGAACCTATGGCATAGCTGGATATGTTCACAATCACGTTGAGCGCAAATTGCTTGATGGCGTTTGGGGTGTTGCAGGTGTAATACCAGCTACTACTGCAGACGGTGGTTCTTATACTAAGACATACACTTTCACGTTGCCGGCTGGTTATAACGATAGCCATGTTAGCATAGTACCTTTTGTTTACGAATACAACAGCAACTATACTTCAGGTAAAAATGAAGTATTGAATGTACTTTCTTTACCTCTTAACAGCGCTGATAGCAATGCTGCGCCGGTAGCTGTTGTTGTAAGTGGAATTCAGGAACCTGCTAAAGACGGAGCAATCCAGGTTAGCTTGTATCCTAACCCTGCAAATGATGTTGTAAATCTTGATTACTCTGTTGCTAATACTTCAAAACTTAGCTTTGAAGTTTACAACGTAATGGGTCAATTGGTTTCAAACATCGAAGAGTCAACTTTTGCTAAAGGCGATTACCAAACAAGAATCAACACTGCAAAATACCAAAGCGGACTTTATTTTGTTACTGTAAAGAACCAATCTCAGGTTTTACAAACTTTAAAATTTGTGATAAACAGATAACCGTATTAAAGGAATTAAATAAAAAATGGCACCCAATCGGGTGCCATTTTTTTTGTAGTACTATTTGCTTTTTGTATTCCTAACAACACGCAACTGACAACAATCAACTTATTTTACAGCATTCCACTATCCGAAAAGCTGTAGTACTTCTTCTCGCCAATTATCAAGTGATCCAACAGGTTTACATCCATCATTTTTGCAGCTTCTTTCAGCCTCTTGGTAAGATCAATATCTGACTGACTGGGGCTAACATTACCCGAAGGATGATTATGAACTGCTATAATGGATGAAGCCAAAAGTTCAATAGCTCCTTTTAAAATGATCTTTGTATCAGCTATAGTTCCAGACACACCGCCTGTGCTGATGTTTTTGTGCGTGAGCACCTTGTTTGATTTATTAAGATACAGCACATAAAATTCTTCGTGCGGCAAGTCAGCCACTTCTGGATAGATATATTCAAACGAGTCTTTGCTTGAACGGATAACGGGTTTTTCGCGCACTTCGCTGCTTTGGCGTCGTCTGCCTAACTCAAGCGCGGCAACAATGGTAATGGACTTGGTTTCGCCAATTCCCTTTTCCAGTTTCTTTATATCGCTTACGGTTAGCTTTCCCAGTTCATTCAAATCGCCGTTTACGCGATGCAATATCTTTTTGGCAATATCCAGGGCCGAACTTCCTGTTACACCGGTTCGCAATAAAATGGCAATCAGTTCGGCATCCGAAAGGGACGATTTACCTTTAAGCAAAAGCTTTTCGCGCGGACGGTCTTCCTCGGCCCAGCTTTTAATTGACAGAAACTCTTTAGATTCTTCCATAGGTATAGTAAATATAAAAAAGCCTGTTTCTATTAATAGATATAAGTAGAAATACCACCAAAACCGATTCAGCCATATCTTATTGATAATGTGCTACTTACAAAGTAACACGTATAAATAAATATATGTTGATTCAAAAAGTAGAAATACCCTTCGGTACGCCGCAACACCTTAAAACAAAAAAGGCATCCCGTGGATGCCTTTCTTAAACTATGGGTAGTTCATGGACTATTGCAATATCACACTGCCTGTAAAGGCTGTTGGACTTAAAGCATTATAATAGAATTGGCCATTAGCAAAATCCTCGGAAGAAGAAGATGAGGCAAAATTGGCTGCCGCTCCGTAAACAGCAAAGTTAATTGTAGCGCCCGTTGTATATCCCTGGTCGTAAAGATCCTGCACAGGTATTTTCAATACAAAATTATTGACGGTGTTATTGGCGTTATTGGTTAACAGGTTGTAAGTAAGCTTGTAAGTACCCGGTGTTGATGATACCGAGCCCGAGCCTGCAAAAACCGCAACAGTCCTTCTACGGGTTTCAACACCCGAAAGTGTACCTGACAAAACGATATATCCTGTCGAAGTAGAATCTGTAATCGTTAATGTAGAATCCGTAAAAGTGGGAATAGCGCTCAACTTGGCATCGCGGTCTATATTTCCGCCACCCAAAAAACCCTGGGCTGCGCCGGTAATACTTCCGTAACCGGGATTGGATGCGCTAAAAGTATATTGCCCCGTACTCAAATTACTAAAAGTGTATTTACCCATTGAATCGGTCGTAGTGCTGGTGGAAGCACCCGAAGCATTGGTTACCGTTACCGTTGTGGCATTTTGCCCGGCAATTACTTTGGCACCATATTGATCATACAGTTCTACAAAGCCAAACAGGGTACCGGTTAAAGCTGGTCCCGCCGGACCCTGTGGGCCAGTTTCCTTTTTACAACTTTGAACTAGTATGGTTAAGCTAACAAAAGCAATTGCAAAGCGGACAGACAATTTCATAAGCAAAGAGGTTTTGCCTGTTGACCATGAAATCTATGTGAGGTTTAACGACCCAATTTATTTAACAGATTGAAGTAGGGCATTGTCTTTATGAAATTGCCGTTAACCCAGGAAGCAAGGTTGTTCTGTTGGAGGTGCGGACAATAAATCACTTCATCATAATTTTACCATAACTATCATAATTAATCAGCGTTCCATTGAATAAGTACTAGTGGAAACAGATATCCAAATAAACAGGCAGGTGATCTGAATAACCACCTACCCACTTACCACTGGCGTAGGTCCGGTTAGGTATCCAGCCATATTTATTATGCTCAAACATGATCCACTTAGGATTGTAAATATGAGCGGCAGAATTTTTTACGTAGTACGAATAACTAGAGGTAAGCAGGTTTCTGGAAACAATAAACTGGTCGAAAATATCATTGTCGTCTTTGTACTTTAAAGTAAACTCATTGCGTTGTTGTGGCAGCCGCATCAGGTTCACCAGGTCCTGTTGTAAAGGAAATTTATGTTTGCCCGAGCAAAGATAGAGCAGGCTTTTATCATCCGGGTTATCGTTAAAATCACCCATGGCAATTATACGGGCGTAGGGCTCTCCTTTATAAATGTCCTCAATTTTTGCCTTTAGCACCATGGCCTCTGTTATTCTTTTCTTCTCACTATCCACGTTTGCTGTGCGCCGGCTGGTCCAGTGGTTTACAAAAAAGTAAACGGGAAACTCCTCTGTCATGTATCCTTTAAAATAAATGATGTCGCGCGTTTTGTCGGCTGAGTCAAACGAAAAATCAACTTTTAAAAAGTGATCGAAAACCTCTTCAATGATCTCTTTATTATAAAGCAAGGCACAATCAATGCCCCTTTCGTCTGGCGAATCGTGATGGCAAATACCAAGATTAAATTTTTTAAGCGCGGGTTGAGCGATCAGGTCTTCAATCACTTTCTTGTTCTCCACTTCTGCTAATCCGATTGCAATGGGATCGATGCTATCAAAAATAGAAGCCAGCACTTTAGAAATATGCTCCAGCTTTATCTCGTATTTTCTAGTGTTCCATTGAGCTTTTGATTGAGGCAAAAACTCTTCGTCATTCTTTTCAGGATCATTGATGGTATCGAAAAGGTTTTCGACATTATAAAACACAACCCTGCCCGGCTTAAGCAGCATTTCGCTTTGGGCATGGATAGTGTTACACAAAAAAAACAGGAACAGGCAACAGAATGTCTTCACTCAGCAATACTTTTGACTCATTATTAATTTTAATTCTTCTACCACTGAATGGGGGGCAAAACCCAAAGATATTGCTTTTTGTATATTTAGCGATACATCCGCAGGGCGGGGTGTATCTGTTTTAAAATCTTTCTGAAGGCCCGCAACAAGCAGTTCAACAGGTAAGTTGAACATCTCCGCCACCTTCAGGCCAAATTCATAGCGCGATAATCTTTCCGGCCCTCCCAAATGCACAACCCCCGCACCCTTTTCCAGCAAATTCAAAATTCCCTTACTAATGCTTTTTGCCCCCGTAATACTGCGGTATTCATCGCTGAATAGATTCGCTTTTTCGCCGCGTTTCAGTTGCATTAAAAATTTATGGAAGTAACTATTATAACTGGCCTCTAAATGCCCGAACATTAAGGGCAAACGAAAAACACTGGCACCCGGATAAATTTTTATGGTCTCCTCCTCCGCTATGGATTTATGTTCACCATACACACTAAGCGGGTTTTTGACATCCTCTTCGGTGTACATCCCCTTCTTTCCGTCAAAAACAAGATCGGTGGAAGTAAACGCAAAAGGAATTTGCAGATCGCAACAAATGCCGGCAAGGTTGCGGGTGGCCTCAACGTTCACCTCATAACTTTTGGCTTTATTGTTTTGGCAAAAAGCCCCGTCAGCAATGGCCGCTGCATGGATGACAGCATCCGGTTCTATATCTTCAAAATAATCACCTAATGCGATATAATTAGTAATGTCGCATTGAAGTACAACCGCATCTCCAAAATCAATGTTATGTGTATTTCCAAAGCCATACACTTCCCAATCCTTCGCCGCCACCCGCAACAAATGGTATCCCAAAAACCCCGAAGCACCTGTAATGAGCAATTTCTTCTTCATCCGTAATTTGTCATTTCGAAATACAGATAGAACGCGGATTTATTATGATTTTTATGATAAAATTATGATTAATACAATGTATTTGTCTTTCCATTATCATAATTAATCATCTTCACCAGCCCGCCAGAATGACTGAAGCCATTCAGTCGGGCAGTCCTAAAATTCTCTCCCCACTGGCAACAAAACAAACTCGCTGTCTGAACTGAGCAGCGCTAACTCCTTTAATTCGATTGGCTCAAACAGTGTTTTACTCTCCTGCTCTGCTTCAAGAAAACTTCTTAATGTCAATTTCATAAGGTCATTCTATGTTAGGATTGATTTGATACTGCGGCTTATCTAGTTAATCCAATTAGTTTAATATATCATAATTCATCATAATAATCATAATTAATCAGCCCGCCCGAATGACTGAAGCCATTCAGTCGGGCGGGCGTTCTATCTGTATTAGCTGTTCTATAAAACGCGCGGTATAATTTTATAGGGAACCAGTTTGCGGTACTCCTCCCAATGTTCGCCGTATTTTTTACTGCATTTGGCCTCATCTCTAAATGCCCGGTGTGTAAGCAAAACAGTAAGAAAAATCACGTAAAAGAAAGGCATCAGAAAACTGAAGCCCGTTGCGCAGCTCCAAAAAAAGGCAGCTAAAATTTCGGGCAGGTAATGGAAATGACTGCTTATTCCCCAAAAGCCGGAGGCCAGTAAAAGATTTTTCCTTTTCTCCCCGGTTTCTGTCATGTACTCGGCAAGTATAGTAACGGGTTCGCTTCCCCAAATGGTTGTTTTGCCATTGGTAGCACGAACCACCTGCCGCTGCCTGTCGGCCCAGTAGTTGATAAAAATGGCACTGAGGCCCGCTACAAAAATAACAAGGGCCATCCATAAGGGTAAGCCAACAGGATGTTTTACCATAAACATAACCGGCGAGGTATATACGGCCGGCACCCAAACCAAACAGCCCCAGCAAATGTAAAAACCACCGCGGTCAACAATAATATCCATAGAGCGCATATAGCCCGACTCCCAAATAAAGAATTTGAAAAGATAAATAACTATCAGTGCGGCCGAAATAATGATAGACCAATCCGCCTTGCCATAAATATGATACTGAGCAAAAGCAAAGGAGGTAACTGCAATAGCCCAGCCGGTCATACCAAAGCGGCAGTTGGTAAATTGCTTAACATCCCAACCCAAAATGCGCGGGTACAATTCGGTACCCCAGTAGTAATCGAAAATGAAATTTCCGGTGGAACCATTGTCGGTACTGCTTGGTGCAAATCTTCCCTTAAAATAAAGAATGAGGCAAAAAACAAGAGCTGTAAAATTTAAGGCGCCCAAAATATCGCCAAAGTTGTCGTACACTATGGAAGGCGAAAAAAGCTTTAGGCCTAAAGAGCAGGCAAAAAACAGGATGAAAGTGATAATGTATGAAGCCAGCCCATTATCCTTATACTCGGGCAGATTACCCATCGGGGTAATAGTACCTGTAAATTTCTTTGCAGGAATGATTCTCATCAGCAGTAACTGCAGGGCCGCAAAAATTCCTATCATCTTCCAGGCCATCAGCGAGCCAAAAAAGCGGGGTGCCCACACATCATATATCTCGCCGAACAAACCCTTTAATGCTATCTCATCCCACAGTTTTAAAAAAGAGCCATCCAGGTTTACACAGGTGTGCCACATTAGCATAGCAAATGGCGGACAAACAAAAACCAAAAAAACGGGCATAATAAAACGGGTAAGTATATTCTCTTCAGTTACTGTTTTGCTCATAGCGCGTTTTTAAATGGATAGCAGGGCCAGCCATAGGGGTTATACATGAGCGTTAAAATAAAAGGATTTTTTTAAATGAGGTGCTAAGCGTCTGCCTTACAAGCAGAGGGTCGCAGGCTCGAATCTGTATTTCCCACATTGAAAATGAAGGTGTTAGATGAAAATCTAACACCTTTTTTATTTCTATTTGCACACAATTTGCACGCGCAATTTAATTGAGGACTTAAAATCCTCTGAAACTTAAATTTCGTGCGGGTTCGATTCCCGCCCGCGGTACTAACGGGGAATTTTTCTCAACAGAAGAAAGATTCCCCGTTTTCTTTTTGTCTAAAACCCAGAATGGAGCTGCGATTGAGAAGTGCCCTGGTTTTGG
>JAQBNQ010000301.1 GCA_028288545.1 Bacteroidota bacterium | reverse complement strand
ATTATAGTTAGGCCCTTATCATCCAAGCCTTTAAGTTTCGCTGCATTTGCCGGATGTGAACAGGTACGTGCTCTTCGTAAACTTTAAGCCAGTCTTCAAATTTCATCACACCATTTTCCGAATGATGGATGGTGGCGGTTTCCCAGGTTTGGCTGCCAACCGTTTTAATTAGGTCGTAACTCCTTTTACGAAGCAATTTGAAAAGTGCAAGCGACTCCTCAATACTTTGGTTGTGGTAACTCAGCGCCTTTGCCCATTTATTTTCATCATAACCATAAACCCCACTACCCGGTTCAGCAATAAAACGGCGGCAACGCACGTAACTGTTCACTTCACTATCGGTAATATGTATTATCACTTCATGAATACTCCACTTTTCCGGAGCAGGTTTCCATTGCCACATTTCGCGAGGGAATTCCTTTAGCGATTCAACCAATAAATCATAGGCCTTGCCATAGGACTCAATTAATTGATTACGCTCGCGAGCTATCATAAAATGAATTTTAAATTACAGGCCACAGATTCACGGATAAAGGCAATTTAATAACTTGGTTAGCTGAAGACTAACCCTTTAATGCCTTAATTATATTATTTGTGTATTAATCTCTGAATCTGTGGCCAATGTATTTGATAACTACCCGTAAAGGACAGTCATTTCAAGCACACGGCTTATCAGCGATTCAAACACGATCTTTCCATCGGTATTGAACAGTTCTTTTTCCGATGCTCTTTCAGGGTGAGGCATCATGCCAAACACATTTTTGTTGAGGTTACAAATGCCGGCAATATTATCAAGCGAACCATTAGGATTTGATTCAGGAGTTATTTCTCCGTTTTCATCGCAATACTTAAATAAAATCTGGTCGTTATCGTACAGCCCTTGTAAGGTGGCCTGGTCGCAATAGTAATTGCCTTCGCCGTGGGCAATCGGAATTTTCAATGCCGCTTCTTTATCAATTTTGCAGGTAAGCAACACTTTGGATGTTTGAGCCTTTAAGTAGATGTTCTTGCATTCGTACTTCATGCTGGTATTGCATAACAAGGCACCAGGCAGCAAATGCGATTCGCATAAGATCTGGAAACCATTGCACACCCCTAAAACCTTTCCACCGGCATTAGCAAATTGAATCACCGATTCCATTACCGGGGAAAACCTTGCAATGGCTCCCGTGCGCAGGTAATCTCCGTAGCTAAATCCTCCCGGCAGAACGATGCAGTCGCTGGTTGTAAAACCCGATAGGTCTGTATCCTTATGCCAAATGTAACGTGTTTCGCAACCCATTACATTTTGTAATACATGAAACATATCCTTATCGCAATTAGAACCCGGGAAAACAACGACACCAAATTTCATAGCTTATCTTTTATATTAGGTTGAACAAAGGCAGATATTGCCCTGCCAATACGAGCAAAATTAGAATTAAATGGATGACTTCCGAAAAGAGCCTCTTTTTTATTTGCATTAGCACCATAGCAAAAACAATAGCTACTGGCAAAGCCAGCAGCATCCAATGGCTTTGATTTACAGTTTGTTGCAAAAAATAGGAAATGACGATAAGAAATATCAAAAAAACCAGCGAAGTGGTGTATTTGCGCACCTGTATCAACGAGGAGTACAAGGCCCCGGGAAGCAACGCCAGAGAAAACAGCATAATTATAACCAGTTCCCCCAAAATAATCCTGTCGAAAAGCGCAATGGGAGGGCCTAGTAGCCATCCTCTACCGTTTAAGCCGCTGATATCGGGCAACATCAAGGCCAATCGGTCGTCCCAAACATAAAAAGTAAGCACCAATATAAAGGGAGCCAGAAAACCCATTAATACAATGATCCACTCCTTGTAAGTAAACGGCCGCACCGCCGCCAGACCGATATACGCGAAAACGATAAACAAAATGGAAGGAAAATAAAACAACGTAGCTATTGCAATTAAAAGCCCCACATCAAACACATCGCCAAAGGCTTTTTCTCTTTTTATGAGTACAAATATTTTTTGGGTACAGAGAATGAGAAAAGTCAGCGAAAGAGATACGGGGCTAAGCACCAGGCTTTCCTTAAAAAACGAACAGAATACGATAAAGAGTAAACCAGCCAGGTAATTTTTTTTAGCCAGTATCTTGTTTTCGTTTACGATGTTATTGATAAGCATGGCCTGCAAAAAACACAGCACCGCCGATAACACAAGGCTTAGCAAAAGATAATTGTTCGGAAAATATTTGAGCAGCCCAAAAACAATCTGGCTAAGTGGCTCCTTATGGCTAAAAACAAAACCGGCATCAATGGGGCCAAATACGGCACAAACCCTGAACAGCGCCAGGTAAATAACATAAAAAACAAGTACTGCCGGGTTATTGGATTTGAAAAAATTAAGCAAAACAAAAAGATTTAAAAAGTGACTTTAGCCAGCCGCAACATTCCATTCATATAACTAGGCAATATTACTTCATTAGGGGCCACTTGCCTACCCATTTTTGGAAGAAGCATTACTTCTTTTTCCTCCTGGTTTAAAAGTATATCCCGGCTGTTTTTGCCATCGCTGGTTAATACATATTCAGCCAGGCTTCCCGCAATCGAAATGTCATCCAGGAACATAAACCGTAACTTGTCCTTTTCGTTCATGGTCATAAATGATGAGTAAGCACCATTGTCATCTTCACTGGCCTGTTTCTTACGCATTACAGAGTACCATTGCACCTGCGCATCGGGGCTAATGGAAAATGAAATGATATCATTGAACTGGAAAATATTACTGGTGCGGAAGTTGTTATACGAACCCTGGAAACCCACCGCCAGTGGCGTTTCATGTGTATCTTTTATAAACGATTCCGCAATGATCAGTGCGCCGCCATCATTGCGTAAAATGGTTTTCTTGATATTGAAAGTGTACAGCCTTCCCTTTTCTGTACTGGTTCGGCTGGTTAGTTCTGCGATAAACTGGGTAGAGAAAGGAATATAACTGGACTTTAATTCAGTTCCATTGGCGGGGTCGTAGCTGCAATAAAAAAATCCATTGGCCACCTCTTCGGCTTTTTTATCATCGTTATAAAAGCCGCAAAATATAAGGTTGCCGTTTTTGTTATCAATCTCAAATGAAGGTTCGCCAAACAGCGCCTTTTTTGTAATTAAACTATACATGCTCAGGTCCCCCCCGTTGCTTATTCTAAAAAGATCGTACTGCGTGGATTCCATCCTGCTTTCGGGCTTTAATATCAGGTAGGCGTTGCCCTTGTTGTCAATGAAAGACTTTGACTCCTCCAGTTCCTTTTCGTTGCGGTTAAACGGAATTGTTTTGTTGTAAAGCTGGTGCAATGCATTATCAATGGAAATAAATTTTACGCCATCAATTTTGCTTCCATTAAAATATGGGTAGTACACCATCAGGTAGGATTGGTCTACCGACTGCTTGAAACGAAGATTAGAAGCCACAAGATCTTTCTTGTCAAAAATAGTATCCACCAAAACCGGTTTGCCTATTTCAACAAATTTTGAATTAACCGGTTGGGCATAAAGCACGGAATACTTTTTTTCCTGCGACAAATAAAATATTACTGCCCCCGCCTTATTTAAAGTGATGTATTGAAAAAGACCCGTTTGATTTTTAAAGTCAATGGTGCGGGCCGTAACCAGTTTAAAGGATTCATCAAAAACATCAATCACATCTTCGGTGCCATAAAGGCGCACCACGATACCATCATTGTTTTTCCCAATGATCCTGAATTTATTTGTTTTAGAGGGAAGTTTATACGGATTTGATACTTCCACTTTTTGCCCTATTGCAAAAAGTGCGCACAACATAAAAAGCAAATTCAACAGGAGTTTCATCCGGATATGATTAGCGGTCCATTTCACCTGCTCAAAATTAAAATAATCGGGGACGAAAAAGGTATTACTGTTTCAAACGCGGATCAAGCGCATCGGTTAACCCTTCGCCAATCAGGTTAAAAATTGTAACTGTAATAAAAATGGCCAGGCCCGGAAACACAGCCATCCACCAAGCGGTAACATCTTCGCGGGCTTCGCTCAGCAATTTACCCCAGGTCTGTAATTCGGCCTGTACTCCAATACCTAAAAACGATAAACCAGACTCAATAAGAATAGCGCTGGCAATACCGAAGGCTATGGTAATCAATACAGGAGTTAAGGAGTTGGGCAGTGCGTGGCGGAAAATGATCCTCCATTCGCCAAAACCTAAGGACTGTGCTGCCTCAATATATTCCAGGCTACGAACCTTTAATAATTCAGCCCTTACATACTTGGCAATACCTGTCCAGCCGGTTAAACCGATAATGACCATTACCCAGGTAATGGAAGGCTTTTTCAAGACAGCCACTATTGATAGAATTAACAATAATAAAGGAATAGAGTTGATCACTTCTATCGAACGCATTACTATGATATCTACCGGAACAGCAATCCTTACCCCGAAAAACGGTATTTTTTTAAGTGCCATAGTAAGCACATTGGGTATTACCATAATGGCCGCAAAAATTGCAATAGCGATTATCCATTGAAAAATATATCCCACAAAGCCCTCGGCAAGGGCATCCGTCATGGCATAGGCCCGTACATGAAATGCATAGAACCACGCGAAAAATACAAATACCAGGTTAAGGATAATCCTTATCCGCGAAACCTGTAGACGTTCATCGCCAAAGTAACCCGATAACGCTCCAAGAAAAATTCCAATGATGGAAGAAATGGTCATGGAAAGTACA
>JAQBNQ010000048.1 GCA_028288545.1 Bacteroidota bacterium | reverse complement strand
CGGTGGAGGTTTTTCCAGGCCCCCAATGCTGCCCTTGTCCTCATCCATATAACTATTGTAAACGTTGCTGCCGGGATAAATAAAAAAATGCAGCGCAACAAAAATCACAAGTGTATTCACCCAATTTATTTCGGGCGACTGGCTAACTGCAAAACAGAATACGGGAAAAAGAAATAGTGAGAATGGAATGCGCAGGTGTATGATCGTATCCCTGTCAAAAATATCGTCAACAGAAATCTTCATAAGCACTAATGTAGTTACTTAAGGTGATTTGGCAATTAGACGTCTACAGAATCCAATTATCACATTATCCAATCATCACATTGCATTTAGCATCTTTTTCGGCAGCTTGCTTTTTACCAACTCATACGATTGTTGAATGTAGTGTTCCCATTGCTTTTTGCTAAAGCGATTACTATCCTGCACATATATCCATTTATACCGGGCCGTATAAGGAGCGGGGACAATGCCGGCACTTGCTGACAACTCCTCAAACTCCTCATCAGTAACTTTAAAAGAGGCCTTAAGCGGTTCCAAAAAACCGGTTACACAGAACATTTTGCCCCCAATGCAAAAGCACAGGTCGTTACCCCATTTAACATCTTCAGTAGCATGTGGTAACGAAAGGCAAAACTCCCTTAATTGTTCAACAGTCATAACCAGTATAATTTTGAACCACGAAGGTTGTAAAAATCCTGCCATTGTTGCTGCCAGCCACATAGTTTGGCTATTTTAATCTTCCGAAATCTGAAATACATTATCTTCGCCTCCTCAAAGCCATGGACGATACCTACGAAATAAAATTGCCCCAGTTTGAAGGCCCATTCGACCTTCTTCTGTTTTTTATCGAGAGAGATGAATTGGATATCTATGATATTCCTATTTATACCATCACCAACGACTTTTTGATTTACATCCATCAAATGGAGACCTTGAACATTGAGGTGGCCAGCGAGTTTATTTTAGTTGCCGCCACCTTAATGCGCATTAAAGCGAAAATGCTGTTGCCAAGGCGCGAGGTGGACCCTGTAACCGGCGAGGAAATTGACCCTCGTGATGAATTGGTTAGCCGCCTGATTGAATACAAGAAATTTAAAGAAGCGACCGAATCGCTTCGTAAACTGGAAGAAGACCGTCAGAATATTACAAAACGCGGCAATGCACTGAATGAGAACCGCGAGATAGCGGCCTTGTTTGAAACGGAGTTTGAAATGCAGAGCCTTACCATGTTCAGGTTGCTAAAAGCTTTCCAGAATGTGCTGGATAAAATGGCCCGTGAAAAGAACAAGGTTGTTCATACGGTTGATAATCCACCTTATACTATAACCGGCGAAAAAATGATGTTGCTGGACAGGATAAAGCCCGGCATAAAAACTCCTTTTGAAGAAATATTTACCGGCGTTGAAAATCGCGTACACGCCATTTTCGTTTTTCTTTCGGTACTGGAATTGATACAAGAACAAGTTTTTAAAATTATTATAGGTGATGGCTACAATAATTTCTGGCTTGAGAAACCCGATGCCGAACACGTGGATGTAGTTTTGGAAGGACAGGAAAATTAGGCGTTTTCCTAAAAGGCTTTTATGAGCGAAAACACTCCCGAGGTTTCACAAAAGGCCGGTTTACGTAAAATACTTTTGCCTCTATCTATTGGCATTGGCTTATCCCTCTACTTTTTTCTTACCACTTTTAAGCCCGGGGCATTATCATCTATACATTTTACGCAACGCTTATTGCCTGGGCTTATACTGGCAGCTATTGCTGTTGCTGTGCGCGATTTTAGCTTTATGTATAAACTACGCCTGAGCGTAGGAAAAAAGCTAAGCTGGAAAAAAACTTTCCAGGCAATTATTATGTGGGAATACGGCGCCACCATAACGCCTAAAGTGGGCGAAGTTGCTTTTACGCTTTTTGTATTGAAGCGAAGCGGGTTAAGTTATGGTCGAAGCACCGCGGCCATAATGCTAAACACCTTTTTAGATACCCTTGCCTTTGTTGTAGTATTTGGTGGCCTTTATATTATGATGGGTCACCAGATACTTACTGTATCTACCGATTGCCCAAATCTTACCGGGCACACCGTAATACAGGCGGTTAGAGACCTTGCAAACAATGCCTGGATAGGCTATGTTATTTTTTGCGCCATTGCATTATTGTTTGGCGTTGGACTTTTTATTTTACCTCACACGGCAAAGAATTTTTTTTATCGCCTGGCCAACATAAAAATTCTGAATCGTTTTCAAAACAGCTTAAGGCACCTGGGCGATGAAATGGAAATTACTGCGCATGAATACAAAAATGAAGGGCCTGGATTTTGGCTGAAAATGTCAACGGCTACCCTGGTAAACTGGACAGCACGGTATCTTTTAGTAAACGCCTTGCTTTGGGGATTTTCGAGCGGAAGCCTACCGATGTTTCAAATATTTGCACGTCAATACTTGTTATGGATATTCCTGGTAATTCCCTCAACACCCGGTGCTGCCGGTGTAGCTGAAGTTGCATTTATGGCCCTTAATTGCGAGTTTATGCCATTTGATTTTCCAACAGCGCTTGCCATTACTACCGTGTGGAGGATATACTCCTATTATTTGTATTTAGTGTTGGGCGCTATCGTTATGCCTTGGTGGCAATCCACTAACCCGGTTCAACAAAAATCAGATTAAAGGATATTAATGAGGCAATTTATCTCTAAGTACTCCATAAGCATAGGTACCTAAAATCGCACTCAGCAAAGCAACCCCAAAGACCAAAAAGCCGCTGCCTATCAATCCATACATCGGGCCCGGACAGGCACCAGTCATTGCCCAACCAAAACCAAACATCAGGCCGCCGTATATATTACCTTTATTAAAAGGGCGCTCACTAAACACTACCTGCTCGCCGCTTATGGTTTTGATCTTAAATTTTTTGATGACAAGCGTAGAAATTGTGGCCACTACCACTGCAGTTCCAATAACTCCGTACATGTGAAACGATGCCAGGCGAAACATTTCCTGTATCCTGAACCAGCTTACTACTTCGGACTTTACAAATACCACACCGAAGAATATACCCACCAAAATGTATTTAAAATTGGCGGTAAAAGTTTCGCTGACGGCTTGATTGTTTTTGCCTTCTTCTATCAAAACCGAAGGAGTTTTTATAATACTGCTATCCATATTTTTGATTTTTAAAGTTTGAAAATGAGCGGCAAAATAAGCCAGGTAACAAAAAAGCCACCCGCCATAAAACACATCGTGGCCACAACGCTGCTAATCTGGAAATTAGATATACCGGTAATAGAATGACCGGAAGTGCATCCACCGGCATAACGTGTTCCAAAACCAACTAAAAACCCGCCAACCACTATTAGTATAAATCCTTTTGCCGTAAGCAAACCGGAAAAGCTGAAGATGTCAGTTGGCTCCAGTTGACCAAATTGCGACACTCCCAGTTTTGCCAACTGATCGTGCGTGGAGGTAGCCAATTTAACCGGTTCGGGATTTGCCAGCAGTGTAGCCGCTAAAAGCCCTCCCAGCAAAATGCCAAAAACAAAAAAGAGATTCCACGTTTCTTTTTTCCAATCGTAATCAAAAAATGGGGTTTTAGGCAAACAGGCAGCACATAAATGACGAAATGAAGAAGAAATGCCAAAAGGCTTATTGCCAATAAGATATAATAGGGGCACCGTTAGTCCTATAAGCACTCCGGCTATTGACCAATGCCAGGGTTGTCGTAAAAAGTCCATAATCTATCAATTTAGTAGAGTAATATTAAACAAATCGGGCTAAACAGCCAAGAAATTACGAGGATATATCATGTATGAAGGAGCGTATTAAACTAAAAGGCAAACACGTACTTTCCCCTGTCGTCCTTGTAGACGTAGTTAACTACGCGGGGCCACAGAGGTTTTATCATTTCCTTTTCCCAATTATCCAAGTCGCTGTTCAATTGTTTAACCACATCAGGTTTTTGGGTATAAAGATTATTGTTTTCCGTGCTGTCTGTGGCAATATTATACAACTGGTTGGTGTTGTCGTATTCGTTGATGATCATTTTCCATTCACCGGTTCGTACAGCTTTATTAAAATCGCTACGCCAAAAAAGTTCCTTGTGCGGAGCCGAGGTTATCTTCCCATTTATATAAGGTACCAGGTTAACTCCATCATACTTGCGGTCGGCCGGTAAATCAATTCCTATTGCTGCCGCAATGGTGGTAAAAATATCAAGCGATATAACCGGGTTGCTGTAATAGGTTGCCGGGTTTATTTTTCCTTTCCACTCCATCATAAAAGGCACTTTAATGCCACCTTCAAAGTTGGTCAGTTTTCCTCCACGGTAAGGCGCATTATCCGTTGTACCATTATAAGCTGCACCCCCATTGTCGCTTAAAAAAATGATGATGGTGTTGTCATCCAGGCCAAGGCTATCTACGTGCTTAAGCAGCCGCCCCACCTGGTCGTCCAGGTTTTTTATCATGGCGGCATAAGTTCTCTTTACCGGATCCTTAATATTGGCAAACTGATCGTAATAATCTTTGGGCACCTGCAATGGGGCATGAGGCGCGTTGTAGGGCAGGTAAAGAAAAAACGGTTTGCTTTTACTTTCATCAATCCATTTAATCGCCTCATCGGTTAACTGATCGGTTAAGTATTTGTCCTGCTCTGCGCACTCGTTGCAATTTCGTAAAATAGCACAATTGCCTTTCCTTCCTGCCGATGCTTCCCATTCGTGGTGATCCATGTAATCATGCCTGATGGGTGTACTAACAATATTTGGGCAGGTTACGGTTGCATATTGAGTAAAGGCCTCGTAAAAACCAAACTGGTAATCAAATCCCCTTGCGCAGGGTTTCGCAAAATCCGCAGCACCTAAATGCCACTTGCCGATAATTGCAGTTGCGTAGTCATATTTTTTCAGCAACTCGGCAATTGTAATTTCGGATGGTGGCAGGCCCTGGCGAAGGCGGTCTTCGGTGGTTGGTACTTCCAGTTCTTTAATAGGAGTAAGTGGCTTGAATCTTGGCAGCATCCTAAAGCCGTAATACTCCGCCATGTTTTTAAGGTAACGCTGTTGCGGCTGAAATTCATGTCCGAATCTTTGCTGGTAACGGCCGGTTATCAGACCCGCACGGGATGGTGAGCAAACAGGTGATGAAATATAACCTTCCGAAAAAGTTACGCCGCGATGGCCGATGCCATCAATATTGGGAGTGCTTACCAACTTATTTCCGTACAGCGATAGATCAGTTGCTCCGAGGTCATCAGCCAGAATCAAAATAATATTGGGTCGCTT
>JAQBNQ010000044.1 GCA_028288545.1 Bacteroidota bacterium | reverse complement strand
CCATTCGTGATAGCTGATATTGCGTTCGCCCATTTTCCAATAGAATTTTCCACCAGCCGAAAGTTTGACGTTGCTGGTTATGGTGTAGGTGCCGTCTAACTGGGCGACCAGAGGGTTGGTTTCTTTGGTGTTATTAAGCTGCGTAAAAAGTCTCCTGAACTCAAAACTATCTGCGGCGATAGGATATGAAAATTTGGGTTGAATATTTTTATAGCTATCTCCGTGCCCGGTTGGGTTATCGATGTTAAGCAATTTGGCTACGTATGGATTGCCATTGTTAGTGATCAGGTCAATGTCTTTATAATAGCCGGGGTGGCGGAGTGCGAATTCGGCGGTGTAATAACCGTTTCGGGGATCGCTGCCGGAGTAAGGTACATCGCCATACCAGAAGCGGTTGGTAAAACCTGAAAGATGCGCCGAAAACTTAAGCCTTCCGTTTGGTTTATATTCAGCCTCTAAAGTGCCGCCGCCTAATAAGCGGTTAAGCTTACCATGAATATTCTGCAGATTGATGGTTGAGCCATCGCCGGAACTGTACACATACATTTGTTTGCGCTGCCATTTGTCATCGAGCATGGTGCCGGCAGTGAGCTTTGCCGAGAGGCTAAATTTTTCGGAGAACTTATATTGAAAAAAGGCATTGGCCCCGGCGGTTTGGCGGGTGCCGTCGTAGTCTTTTAATTCGAAGCGGTTGATGGATTGATTGTAATTGCTTCCGTAAGCTAACATGTAAGCCTGTGCTCCGTAATACCGGGCGTAATACGAAGCGCTTATGGAGTAACTGAATTTTTTGTTTTTGGATTGATCTGCCCATAAAAAATGGAAGTTGCCTGTAGGTTTTTCGGTTAACAAACTTGCCCCCACTGCAGCAGATATTTCGAAGGTACGGTGGTCTACTTCTTTTTTTGTTTGAAAGTTAATAGCACCGCCCACGTTGTCGCCATCAATATCGGGTGTGGCTGCACGGGTAACTTCAATGTAATCCACAAGGTCGGCCGGGAGTACTTCAAATTCGAAAGTGCGGGTAAAATTTTCTTCATCTGCTACCGGCAGGCGATCGCCGTTAACGAAGGTTGCGGTCCAGTCAAGCGGAGTTCCTCTCAGTGAAATATAGGCGCCTTCGCCTTTGTCGTATTGCACTGCTGCCCCGGCCACCCGCTTTAATGCCTCGGCACCGTTGTGATCGGGATATTTTGAAATGTTTTCGGCGGAGATAATACTTACAAGGCGGGGAGAATTTTTAGTGAGGTTAATGGCTTTGGATTCGCCTCCTTGTTTCATGGTGCCAGATATCACTACCTCGCCAACAGACTGGGTTTTTTCTTTTAACGCAACCGGCGGCAGTTGTAACTTTTGACCTGCCGCGATCTTTATGGGCAGCGTATCAGGATTAAGTCCGAGATATACAAAAACAAGTTTGTGCTGTCCGGCAGGTAAATTGAGTAATGTGAAAGAGCCATCGTTTTCTGTAACCGCACCGGCGGTGCTTCCAATAATATGCACGGTGGCTCCTGGCAGTGGCTCTCCTTGCGGGTCAGTTAGATGGCCACTTACCTGGTTGTTTTGAGCATAGGACAAGGTGAAAATTGATAGAAAGAACAGAAGAGTGGCAAGGTGTTTCATACAGGGGAGTGAATATGCCGCTGCATTATTAAGAAAACCTTATGGAGGTATTGGGGGAAGGTTAAGAATGTAATGCGAATGAGAGAATGTGAGAATTAGCGAATTAGCGAATTGAGGAATTGTTGCTGTTGTCAGGGGGATTTCGTTGAGGCGGCGACGTTTTTTACCCCTTCTAACCTCCCCTAAAACAGGGGAGGTTAGAATGCAAAGAAGCACCTCCTTTAAAACGCAGGAGCAAATGCAAAAAGAAAAGGCCCGAGACTATTTTAAGATAAATGGTACGTCTAAAAAGACACCGAATTCCTTTGCGAAATTGACACTTACCCTGGCGTGAATACTGCCTTGTTTATCGAAAAACTTTGCTTTTCGGGCTAAGGGGAAAATGCCTTCGTGCCAAATGCCGGGGTGAATGTAAAGGCCATGACTGCCGTCGAAATAGAAGTTGGTGAACTTGTCGGGGGAAACGTCATCGCCGGGTAAAGCCAGTGGCGTTACAAAGGGCGAACCATCCAGGGGGAAAAAAAGTTGTCCGCCATCGGGATGATAATTGCAATGCCACAGCAAAACTCTTTCGGGTAGTTTATCGGTTACTTTGTTTTTGTCTGCTTCTTCGGGGTTAACGCTCCAACCTAAAAGGTATTCATCCTTTACTGCATTGTTTCTGCCAAACAGCACTTCGCCTTCCCACCAAAAATCAAAAATGCCCTGCTTTGTTCCTGCCTGGTTGCCGGTATCTGCATCAATTGGTCTTCCGCCCTGTTTAGGCCATGTAACAATTTCAACCGGAAAAGTTTCGTAATCAGCTTTAGGTACAAGGCAGCCATAGCCTTTCAACGTTTCGTTGGTGGCGGTAACAGTTTTTAATTTATGCCATGGTAGTTTGCCCGGTACATCGGGCACCATGTAATTGATGGGTTGGTTCATTTGAGGGGATTTAGATCGCGCTTAAATGTTCTGTTTCGCAATGTAAAACAATTTCAAATTCTCCCCCGGCTAATTCCTTTACTTTATAAAGGCAGAGGTTAGAATGGGTAAAGGTCTCCATTTCGCTAAGGGGTTTGCCGGTTAGGGTACACATAAATGCCCTTATAAACCGGCCGTGTGTGGCAATCAATACTTTTTTGTGATCGGTTGAAAGGAGGTACTCCATAAATTTTTTTTGACGCTGTTGCAATTCAAAGGGACTCTCGCCGGTAGGGGAGGGTTTTGCATGAATGTCGCCTTCCCTCCACCGCTTTATCAAACTTTGAAAAACAAGGTCCGATTCCATGGTGGCAGTGGTTCCTTCCAGGTCGCCCCAGCTTATTTCGTCCAGTTCATTACGGCTTTCGTGAGGAATACCCAAGGCCCTGAAGGCGCTGATGGTTTCCTGTGCCCTTAACAAAGAGGATGAATAGAGTTTATCGAAAGGCACATCCTTGTAGGCATCAAAAAAGGCCTGTGCCTGTTTTCTGCCCCTATCGTTCAGCGATAGGTTAACGCCTTTTCCCTGCACTATGCCCTTTGCGTTGTGATCTGTTTGCCCGTGGCGTATTATGTATATCTCCCTTTCCATCAATTAAACACTGTTTAGCCGTAAAAATATAGTTTTACATCAAACAAAAAAGACGGGGTGAAGGTTTCATTACAACAGTTTTTCGATTACTGCGGGGCTAATAATCTGCCTTTTGCGTTTTACCGCTTACCGGGGGCCAAAGCCATTAAGGCGGTGGCCCAGAAAAACCCTCAGTTAAAAAAGATTGCAGATAAAAAGGGACTGCTTTATGCCAAGGGGTTTTTGTTTGCTCCTTTTAAGGAGGATGAGAAGTTTTCGAGCGTTCTTATTACAGCAGAGGTTTTTGCGGATGAACAGAAATTGCCTGAACTGAATTTTGCAACAGACGGAAAGGGTACTAAGGAAGAAAAATTTAAACTAAAAGAAGCAGGGGAAAGCAGCTACAAGAAATTAGTAAAGAAGATAGCAGGGGAAATAAATACGGGCACCTATAAAAAGGTTGTTGCCGCCCGGGTGGCAAAAAAGGAAAAGCCGAAGGACTTTAAGGTAGTTTCCTTCTTCAAAAATCTTTGTAAAAAATATCCTAATGTATTTGTATCGCTGGTTTACACTCCGCAATACGGCCTATGGATAGGAGCCTCGCCGGAAATATTGCTGAATGTGGATAGCCAGGGATTTAAGACATACTCTTTGGCCGGAACCATTTCCAATAAGGGGACTTTCAAAGGTGGCAGCCTGAGAATTTGGGGTAAAAAGGAAAAAGAGGAGCAGAAAATAGTAAGTGATTATATCATTAAAGCTTTTAAATCAGTTTCGAAAGAACCGGCTGTTATCAAGGGGCCTGAAACCATGAAGGCAGGGAAACTTTTACACCTGCGAACAACTTTTATTTATGATGCCATACCGCACAGCCAGTGGTTGCAGGTGGTTGAGCAATTACATCCCACCCCCGCAGTAGCAGGATTGCCAAAAAAGGAAGCCATTGATTTTATTGTGAAGCACGAAAAAACGGAGCGGGGGTTTTACAGTGGTTATTTAGGACCGGTTAACCTTGACCGCGAAATAAATCTATATGTAAATTTGCGCTGCATGAAGGTGCTTAAAAATAAACTAGCCCTGTTTGTAGGCTGCGGAATAACCGGGGATTCAAAACCGGTGGATGAGTGGAGAGAATCGGAGGCAAAAACCCTGACCCTTTTGAGTGCGTTATAGGAGCACCAAATACAATCGGGCTTATTTAGTTTACGCATGGTTTATGGTATATCAAGGAAAAATAATTAAGCTGAGATGAGAAAGGTATTTGCGTTTATATTATTTCTTTTCATGCTTTTGGAACTTAAATCCCAAAAATATGACTATCGGTGGATATTGGGATATCCGCCTTGGACGAACATTGATATAATGTTCACTCCAAATAGCGCAGACACCCTGGCTACTAACAGAAATGTGGATATGGAAAATTCGCAAACTACCATTTCTGATATTGACGGCAATTTGCAGTTTTATAGTAATGGAGCAAAGGTTTATACTAGCACAAATTCAATTATGCAAAATGGTGATAGCATCAATTATGGTTATATGTGGGACTCATGGGGCGGCGCGTTCTATAATTTATTTGAAGACTTGATGGCCCTCCCTTCCGATACTCCTGGAATTTGGAATTTATTCCATTACTATTTTGAGTTCAACCTTAATGTCGTTTTGCCTGAATATCCATGGAGAATTTATCAAACCAGGATCGACATGAGAAGAAATACAGGGATTGGGGAAGTTATGTACAAAAATAAAAGCGTCATTCAAGATACTCTTGGTAGCTATGTTATTGCCTGCCGCCATGCGAATGGTAGGGATTGGTGGCTTACGGCAAGCAAAACATCTTCAAATTGTATCTATGAGGAACTTGTTCAACCTGACACCGTAATCGATAAAGGGACGCAATGCATCGGAGGAGATTATTTAAGCGACGATGGAGGACAAGCCGCATTCTCAACGAATGGTGAAAAATTCGCTTGGATGGGAGGAGCCAGCGGTTTGAATCTATATAATTTTGATAGATGTAGTGGGGTGGTAAGCGATCCCATTCTTTTTCCATTTTATGCAAACCACGACAGCGGTATTGTTGAATATGGGCTTGCCTTTTCGCCTAATTCGAGATTTTTATATGTTGCACAGTCGAAATATATAATTCAATTAGATACCTGGGCGAATGACATTTGGGCTAGTCGCGATACAGTGGGATATTATCAAAGACCACCTGATTCAACCTCATTTCCTGGAACTTATTTTTTAATGCAATTGGCACCAGATGGTAAAATATATGTAAGTGCGACTAATGGTATTAAATGGCTTCATGTAATTAACCAACCAGATTTGAAGGGTGATAGCTGTAATTTTGTCAATTACGGATTTCCTTTGCCAACGTATAATAGTCACGGATTGCCTAGTTATCCCAACTATCGCTTAGGAGCATTAGCGGGTAGTCCTTGTGATACGCTGGCTACGTTAACTACAGCTATTCAAGCCGATAAGGAAAAGATTTTGAAGGTCTTCCCCAATCCTGCTCAAGATTTTGTCATTATTGATTACGGTTTCACAGATTGGAACAAAGGTCCGATCAGTTTACAAGTAGTTAATGGATCAGGACAAATAGAACATGAACAAAAATTGCCCATGTATAGCGGTTATCAAAAAGTTGATGTTTCCCGGTTTGCTGTGGGTGCGTATAATGCCGCCATTATTCGTAACAACATTATAGTAGCTGTGACTAAGTTTGAAAAGCAGTCAAAATAAATTTAAAATATTAAACACTATCTAAACGAAACGTATGACATCGCAGGAAATTCTGAAGCAATTAAAAACGCTGGGTAAGGAGTCTACCGCAAATATTTTGATGAAACACGGTGCCAAAGCGCCTTGCTATGGAGTAAAGATAGAGGACTCGAAAAAATTGATTAAAACGGTAAAAGGAAATCTTACTGTGGCGAAGGAATTGTTCAACTCCGGCGTATATGATGCTATGTACCTTGCGGGCCTGGTAGCTGATGGATCTTCCATGAGCAAAAAAGAACTTGACGATTGGGCAAAAGCCAATTACGGCGGAGGTATTAGCGAATATACCGTGCCCTGGGTAGCTTGTGAAAGCCAATTTGGTTTTGAACTGGCATTGGAATGGATAACATCGAAGTCGGAATTTGTGGCTGTAAGTGGATGGGCGACGCTGGCCAATCTTGTAAGTGTAAAGGAAGACCCGGAACTGGACCTCAAAAAAATAAAAGCGCTGGTTGACCAGGTTGAAAAGGAAATTCATACAGCGCCTAACCGCGTAAGGTATGTGATGAACGGTTTTGTAATAGCGGTTGGCAGTTATGTTACTTCCCTTTCGGATCATGCCTTAAAAGTTGCCGCTAAAATTGGCGCGGTGAAAGTGAACGTAGGTGATACGCTGTGCAAAGTTCCTTTGGCAACAGAATACATCAATAAGGTAAAGTTGCACGGAAGTATTGGCAAGAAAAAGAAAAATATCAAATGCTGATCTTTATTGTCGGCCACGGGGCAAATGATTGTTGCTTGTTTTCATTTACCCGAAATATTTCACCTTTGCCACCGCAATGAACACCAACAAAAAGGGAATACTTGTAATAGCGGAGGTTTGTAAGCGTAAGGGCATTAGAAAAGTAGTGTTTTCGCCAGGATCGCGCTCGGCACCATTGGCGATTGCATTTTCTAACATCCCGGAGAAAGAATGTATTGTACTACCGGACGAACGTGTGGCGGGATATTTTGCCCTGGGCATGGCGCAGCAACTGCGCGAAACGGTAGCAGTGGTTTGTACTTCGGGCACGGCAGTTTTGAACCTGGCCCCCGCAATTTGTGAGGCTTACTACCAGCAAATACCACTTTTAGTGCTTACGGCTGACCGGCCATTGGACCTGATTGGCTTAGGTGAGAACCAGGCCATCGACCAACAGGGAATATTTTCAAATTTTATTG